>JBQCFB010000486.1:0-2939 GCA_051959715.1 Pseudolabrys sp. | reverse complement strand
TCGACGCTGCGCGACACGATCGACTGGATGGCGATGATGGTGTGCGCGGCGACCAGCACCGGGTCGATTGACATATGCGGGCGGGCCGCATGGCCGCCGACGCCCTCGATCTCGATGGTGACGTAGTCGGCCGCCGCCATGATCGGGCCGGCCTTGATGCCGAACGAGCCGAGCGGCATCGTCGGCGAATTGTGCATGCCGTAGACCTCGTCGATGCCGAAGCGGGTCATCATGCCGTCGTCGACCATGGCCTTGCCGCCGGCGCCGCCTTCCTCGGCCGGCTGGAAGATGACGACCGCCGTGCCGGCGAAGTTGCGCGTCTCGGCGAGGTAGCGGGCGGCGCCCAGCAGCATGGCGGTGTGCCCGTCATGGCCGCAGGCGTGCATCTTGCCCGGAACCGTCGACTTGTACGGCAGGTCGTTGGCCTCCTCGATCGGCAGCGCGTCCATGTCGGCGCGCAGGCCGATGGTGCGGCCCTTCCCTTTGCGACCGTGGATCACGGCGACCACGCCGGTGCGGCCGATGCCGGAGACGACCTCGTCGCAGCCGAAACCCTTCAGCTTGTCGGCGACGACGCCGGCGGTGCGGTGGACCTCGTAGAGGAGCTCGGGATTGGCATGCAGATCGCGCCGCCAGGCGGTAATATCGGCATGAAGGTCGGCGACACGGTTGACGATCGGCATGGTCCCTCCTGAAGGCGAACGGCGCCCGGCGGGCGGCTTTCCGGCTCTCGCGCAACCCGTTTTCTGGCTGCACGCTGGTTACTGTAGCAAATGACGCGCCGAGGGCCAGCCGGAGGAGAAAGCGATAATGTCTCTGACACCGGAGACCGGTCCCGTTCAGCTTCAGTCGGTCATCACGTGCCCCAAATGCGGGCAGCAAGCGACCGAGACGATGCCCACGGATGCCTGCCAGTTCTTCTACACCTGCACGGGATGCGGGGAGCGGCTCAAACCCCTGGCGGGCGATTGCTGCGTCTTCTGCTCCTACGGCACGGTGCCGTGCCCGCCGATGCAGACGGGGAACAATTGCTGCACCCGGTGACCGGGCTATTGACCGGGCTTGGGCCCGCCCCTACACAGCCCGTGAAGCGCAAAGGTCGGCTCGTCCGGCCGCATCCGGGCCTGCGGTGCCGTCTTGCCGGATGAATGTTCGAAAAGCGCCTTCGGTCTTGGGTAACGAGCGCGTAGCTCAGGCGGTAGAGCAACTGACTTTTAATCAGTAGGTCCTGGGTTCGAGTCCCAGCGCGCTCACCACGATTTCATCGCGCCCGCCGGGGCATCAGCGCCCACATCAAATTGCAAATTAAGCCGTGACCCCGCTAAGCCTGCGGCGACCGCGCCGCCTCGTGCTTGCGCTCCGCCGCCGCGCCCAGAAGCCAATAGAGAAAACCGAGCGCCAGCGCGATGCCGCCATAGGCGGCGACCTGGTCCAGCGTCGCCGACTTGAAGTCGACCAGGATCAGCTTCCGCGCCACGACGATCACCGCGATGAGCACGATCGCCCGCGCCTCGATGACGACGCTCCGCTTCTTGATCGATGTATAGACCGAGTGCGTGAACTCCAGCAGGATCAGCACGGTCAGGATCGAGCCGAACGTGTCCTGCAACAGCTCTTTCTCGATGAAGTCGGAACCGAGACGCATATCGGCGACCAGCTCGATGGCGGCCGCTCCAAGCGCATAGAGCGTCAGGACGCAGAGAACGAGCATGACGAGGCGCGACACGACGCTTTCAAACAGCTCGTAAGCCGTATCGAATTTATGCATTGGATTGCCCTTCAGCCGGCCGACTCGCGCACTATACCGTCAAATCGCGGAGGGCGCCCGCGACGGCCGCCTCACAAGACCTTCTCGAAGAAGAAATCCGGATAGGGATCGTCGTTGAACCGGTCGATCTCCGTCCAGCCTGAATTGCGATAGAGTGCGATCGCCTCGGGCAGTGCGCGGTTGGTGTCCAGCCGCAGCACCTTGATCTTCAGGTCGCGCGCGGCCGCCTCGGTCGCCTCCATCAGCCGCTTCGACAAGCCCAGTCCCCGCGCCGACGGCGCGACCCAGAGCCGCGTCACCTCCGCCATGTCGCCGCCACTGCCTTTGAGGCCCACGCAGCCGATGGCGAGCCCGTCCGACATCGCCACCAGGAAGGCGCCGCGCGGGCGGATCATGTCCTTCGCGTCCGGATCGCGCGACAGCGACACATCGAAGCCCTGCTCGAAGCGGCGCGCCAGCTCCGCATAATATTCGCCAAGGCAATAGCGCGCCTCGGCCGACCGCGGGTCCATCTCCTCGAAGGTGATGCGCGCCCGTCCAAGCGCGGAGGCGACGAGGTCCATCGCCGCCAGCAGCTCGTCGCGGCGCGGATGCCGCGCAATCATGGCCTCGGCCTGCGCGTTCGACAGCGCCTCGTAGGCGTCGAACTCGCGGCGGCCGCGTTTGGTCAGGCGCGTCACACGCCGCCGCGCGTCGCCCTCATGCGCGACTGTGTCGACCAGCCCCTCTTCCTCGAGCCCGCGCAGCAGGCGGCTCATCAGGCCGGAGTCGAGGCCGAGATAGTCGCGGATCGCGGCAACGTCGCCGAGGCCGTGTCCGATGGCGTTGAGCACGCGCGCCGCGCCGAGCGGCCGCCTGCGTCCGAGGAAGGAGGTGTCCAGCGCGCCGACTTCCGACGTGACGGCGCGATTGAAGCGGCGCACCCGTGCGATTGGATCGGGAGGCATATTGTCTGACTATAGTCAGACATCAGGCCTGTCAATGCCCGCCGCGGGCGGTGCATGGGTAATGAAGGGTAAATTTGCGGCGTGCTTTCTGCGCCGATTGTAACGGGTTTTGAAAGGGTTTCGCTATACATGTTGCGCCTGCTGGGGGCCCCGTAAGCGGTCCGGGAGGCGTCTTGTCGCAAGAACTGGCTTGGAACGGCGTGCATGCGCTCGTGGGTCCCGCA
>JBQCFB010000485.1:0-4713 GCA_051959715.1 Pseudolabrys sp. | reverse complement strand
AGGATGCGTGGCAGCGCGACCGCGATGACCGTCGCGCAGATGGCGCCGCCGACCGCGCCCGACCACGTCTTCTTCGGGCTGACGGCCGGGCACAGTTTCGGGCCGCCGATCGCCCGCCCGGTGAAATAGGCCATGATGTCGGTCGTCCAAACCACGGCGAACAGCAGCAGGATCGCGAACACGCCGTAATCGGGGTCGGCGCGCAGGAACATCGGCGCAAGCAGCATCGCGCCCGCATAGCCTATGCCGGCGGTGACCCAGAGCCGGTCGCGCCGCTGCGCGAAGATGAGCGAGGCTATGGCCCCGAGCACGATCAGCAGCATGGCCGTGATCGGCCGCTCGCGAAATTCGACCAGCGCCGCGACCGCAAGCGCCGACGCGCTCGCCGAGAACATCAGCGTATGGCGCGGACCGGCGACGAGATGGATCCACTCCCACAGGACGAGCAGCGCCGCGCCGAGCCAGAACAGCGCGAACACCCACGAGCCGAGCCAGACGGCGCCGACCGCAACAGGCGCCATGACCAGCGCCGACATGACGCGGAGCGCGAGATTGCCGATGCGGGCGCCGGCTTGCGACGGGCTCGGCTCGGCGCCGGCATGCGAGGCGCGGTCGGGCACGCGGCTCACGATCCCGTCTTGGCGACGAGGCCGCCGAAGCGGCGCTCGCGCTGCTGATATTCGCGGATCGCCGCCTCGAGCGCGGCGCGGTCGAAATCCGGCCAGTAGGTCGGCACGAAGACGAGCTCGCTATAGGCCGCCTGCCAGAGCAGGAAATTGGACAGGCGCTGCTCGCCGCTGGTGCGGATGATCAGATCGGGATCGGGCAGATCCGGCGCGTCGAGGAACCCGCCGAAAGTGTCCATGGTGACGTCGGAGGGCTTCATCTCGCCGGCGGCGACGCGCTCGGCGACGCGCTGCGCGGCGCGCACGATCTCCTGGCGCGAGCCGTAATTGAAGGCGACGACGAGCGTGAGCCCCGTATTGCCGCGGGTCAGTTCCTCCGCCTCGTTGAGGAGGCGCGCGATCTCGGGCTCGAGCCCGTCGCGCTCGCCGATGATGCGCACGCGCACGTTCGACTTGTGCAGGTCGGCGAGATCGTTGCGGATGAAGCGCCGCAGCAGTCCCATCAATTCGCCGATCTCGCTCGCCGGCCGCGTCCAGTTCTCGGCGCTGAAGGAGAAGATGGTGATGATCTGGATGCCGATCTCGGTCGCCGCGCGCACCGTGCGCCGCACCACCTCGACGCCGCGGCGATGACCCTCGACCCGCGGCAGGCTGCGCGAGGCCGCCCAGCGTCCGTTGCCATCCATGATGATGGCGACGTGCCGGGGCACGGCGATTGCGCGCGTCTCGTCCTGCGGAGGCTTGGCCTCGGTCATCGGCACTTCCCACCTCTAGACGGTGAGGATCTCCTTTTCCTTTGCGGACAGCAGATGATCGATCTCGGCGATACCGGCGTCGGTCGCCTTCTGGATCTCGGCCGAGTGGCGATCGTGATCGTCCTTGCTGATGGAGTGATCCTTCTCCAGTTTCTTGATCAGGTCCATGGCGTCGCGGCGGACGTGGCGCACGGCGACCTTGGCGTTCTCGGCATATTTGTGCGCGACCTTGACGAGTTCCTTGCGGCGCTCCTCGTTCAATTCCGGGATGCGCAGGCGGATCGTCTGGCCTTCGGTCGCGGGCGACAGGCCAAGATTGGAATCGACGATCGCCTTCTCCACCGCCTTGACCAGCGAGCGGTCCCACACGTTGACCGAGATGAGCCGCGGCTCCGGCACGGTGACGCTCGCGCACTGCTGCAGCGGCATCTGCGCGCCATAGGCGTCGACCATGACAGGATCGAGCAGATGCGCCGAGGCGCGTCCCGTGCGCAGGCCCGACAATTCGGTCTTGAGGGCTGCGGACGCGCCGGTCATGCGGCGCTTGATGTCGTTGAGATCGTAGGTTGGGTTGGCCATGCGGATACCCCGGAAGTGAAGCGTCTTTGCTCGAATCTCAAATCACCGGCGCGGGCCGGCAAGCCTGTCAGGCGACGACTGTCGCGCGGCCCTTGCCGCGCAGAACGGCTTCGACCGCGCCCTTGTCCGCGATCGAAAAGACGATGATAGGCGTCCGGTTTTCGCGGGCAAGCGCGAAGGCGGCGCCGTCCATGACGCGCAGGTCCTTCTCGATCGCTTCCTGGTGCGAAAGCCGGTCGTAGCGTTTCGCCTTGGGATCCTTCTTCGGATCGGCGGTGTAGACGCCGTCGACATTGGTCGCCTTGAGCACCGCCTGCGCCTCGAGTTCGGCCGCGCGCAGCACGGCGGTCGTGTCGGTCGTGAAGAAGGGATTGCCCGTGCCGGCGGCGAGCAGGACCACCCTGCCCTTGCCGAGGTTCTTCATCGCGCGCTTGCGATTGTACTGCTCGCAGACCGCGGGCATGGCGAGCGCCGAGAGCGTGCGCGCCTCGTGTCCGGCGCGCTCGATCGCCGCCTCGAGGACGAGGCAGTTCATCACGGTCGCCAGCATCCCCATCGTGTCGCCGACCGGGCGCGGCACGCCGCGCTCGGACACCTCGACGCCGCGGAAGATGTTGCCGCCGCCAACGACGACGCCGAGCTCGACGCCGAGCTTCGCGGTCGCGACGAGATCGGCGGCGAGCCGCTCGACCGTCGGCTGATTGATGCCGAAGTCGTCATCGCCGCAAAGGGCTTCGCCGGACAGCTTGACGATCACGCGCCGGTAGAGCGGATCACTCATGGTCTGGCGGAGCTCCCTTGTTGTGCGACGGCCTTCCGATCAGCTTTGGCCGGCCGCGGCCGCCACTTCGGCGGCGAAGTCGCTTTCCTGCTTCTCGATGCCCTCACCGAGCGCATAGCGGACGAAGCCCGCGATCTTGATCGGACCGCCGACCTTGCCCTCGGCTTCCTTGACCGCCTGCGCCACCGTCTTCTTGTCGTCGAAGATGAACGGCTGCTCGAGCATGCAGACCTCCTTGTAGAAGGTCTTCAGGCCCGACTCGACGATCTTCTCGATCATAGCCTCGGGCTTGCCCTGCTGGCGGAACTTGTCGGCCAGCACGTCCTTCTCGCGCTTGACGTTCGCCGGATCGAGACCCGCCGGATCGAGCGCCTGCGGGTTGGCCGAGGCGACGTGCATGGCGAGCTGGCGGCCGAGCGCGGTCAACTCGTCGGCCTTGCCGGACGATTCGAGCGCGACGAGAACGCCGATCTTGCCGAGACCGTCGGTGACCGCGTTGTGCACGTAGGTGCCGATCGCGCCCTGCGACACCGACACGGCGGCGGCGCGGCGCAGCGTCATGTTCTCGCCGACCTTGGCGATGGTGTCGTTGATCGCGTCCGCGACGGTGATCGAGCCGGCCTTGGCGGCCTTGATCTTCTCGACGTCGGCGCCGGCGCTGAGCGCGACATCGGCGGTCATGGCGACGAGCCCCTGGAACAGGTCGTTGCGCGCGACGAAGTCGGTCTCGGAATTGACCTCGACGACGACGCCCTTGGTGCCCGCGACCTTGACGCCGATGAGGCCTTCGGCGGCGACGCGTCCGGCCTTCTTGGCGGCCTTGGACAGGCCCTTCTTGCGCAACCAGTCCTGAGCGGCGGTCATGTCGCCCTGGGTCTCGCTCAGCGCGGCCTTGCAATCCATCATGCCGGCGCCGGTCGAGTCGCGCAGCTCCTTGACCATCTGAGCGGTGATATTTGCCATCTGCTTATCCTCGAAAATGGAGTCATGGCCGGGCTTCGATCCCGGCCATCCGCGCCGCTCAAAACGGCGGCGCCCCTTGAGATAGTGCGCGCCCGGCGACAAGCACCGGGCGCCAATGACGCCTTACTCGGCGGTCAGCTCTTTGGCCTTGGCGACCCAGCCGGCGACGCGGCCGGGCAGACCGACCTCTTCACCGACATTGTGCACGGCCTTGTCGTTGAGCTCGGCGATCTGCGAGTAGTGGAAGATGCCGAGGTCGTTGAGCTGCTTCTCGACCGCGCCGGAAATGCCGGGCAGCTTCTTGAGGTCGTCGGCGACGCCGCGCGGCCCGGGCAGCTGCTCGAAGCCGAGATCGCTCGACGGCTGCGTCGGGATATCCTCCGCAACGGTCGGCTTCTCCTGGGCGCCGAGGTCGATGCCCGCATCGCCCTGGGCGCGCGAGATGCCGTCGATCGCGGCGCGCGCGATCAGGTCGCAGTAGAGCGACACGGCGCGGCTCGCATCGTCGTTGCCCGGGACGACATAGGTGATGCCGGCCGGATCGCAATTCGTGTCGACCACCGCAGCCACCGGAATGTTGAGGCGGCGCGCCTCCTTGATGGCGATG
This sequence comes from Pseudolabrys sp., assembly GCA_051959715.1. GTDB lineage: Bacteria > Pseudomonadota > Alphaproteobacteria > Rhizobiales > Xanthobacteraceae > Pseudolabrys. The sequence continues at coordinate 402 of JBQCFB010000485.1, read as the reverse complement.
TCTTCCTTGTTGGTGTCGATCACGAAGATCAGGTCGGGAATGCCGCCCATGTCCTTGATGCCGCCGAGCGAGCGGTCGAGCTTGTCGCGCTCGCGCTGCATCGTCAGGCGCTCTTTCTTGGTGTAGCCGCCGGCGTCACCCGAGGAGAGCATCTCGTCGAGCTTGCGCAGGCGCGAGATCGAGCCGGAGATGGTCTTCCAGTTGGTGAGCGTGCCGCCGAGCCAGCGCGAATTGACGTAGTACTGCGCGCAACGCTTGGCAGCGTCCGCGATCGCGTCCTGCGCCTGGCGCTTGGTGCCGACGAAGAGGATGCGGCCGCCCTTGGCGACGGTGTCCGACACCGCCTGCAGCGCCTGATGCAGCATCGGCACGGTCTGCGCGAGGTCGACGATGTGGATGTTG
>JBQCFB010000484.1:0-6749 GCA_051959715.1 Pseudolabrys sp. | reverse complement strand
CGCGAGGAGAATATGGAGTTCCGCGTTCCTGTCGAACTGCTTCAGGTCAAGAACGCCAGCAAAATAGGTAAGGACGGAAGTCTTGGGCATTCCTCTCTTGCAGAAGTTGATTGTGGGTAGCTACGTCGTCCGGCAGCGTGTTTCCGGACGCAAACGCTATCCCCTCGTGTTGATGCTGGAGCCGCTGTTCCGGTGCAATCTTGCGTGCGCCGGCTGCGGCAAGATCGACTATCCGGACGAGATCCTGAACCAGCGCATCTCGGTCGCCGACGCGCTCCAGGCCGTCGACGAATGTGGCGCGCCGGTCGTCTCGATCGCCGGCGGCGAGCCGCTCCTGCACAAGGAGCTGCCGCAGATCGTCAAGGGCATCATCGCCCGCAAGAAATTCGTCTACCTGTGCACGAATGCGCTTCTCATGGAGAAGCGCATGAAGGACTACGAGCCCTCGCCCTACTTCGTCTGGTCGGTGCATCTCGACGGCGACAAGCAGGATCACGACAAGTCGGTGTGCCAGGAAGGCACCTACGATCGCGCCGTGGCCGCGATCAAGGCCGCGAAGGCCAAGGGCTTCCGCTGCAACATCAACTGCACGCTGTTCAACAACGCCGATCCCGAGCGCATGGCGAACTTCTTCGACAGCGTCATGGCGATGGGCGTCGACGGCATCACCGTGTCGCCCGGCTACGCCTATGAGCGCGCGCCGGACCAGCAGCACTTCCTCAACCGCACGACGACCAAGCAGCTGTTCCGCGACATCTTCAAGCGCGGCAATGGCGGCAAGAACTGGTCGTTCAGCCAGTCCGGCCTGTTCCTCGACTTCCTCGCCGGCAACCAGACCTACAAGTGCACGCCGTGGGGCAACCCGACGCGCACCGTGTTCGGCTGGCAGCGGCCCTGCTACCTGGTCGGCGAGGGCTATGCCCGGACCTTCAAGGAGCTGATGGAAGAGACCGACTGGGATTCGTACGGCGTCGGCAATTACGAGAAGTGCGCCGACTGCATGGTCCACTCCGGCTTCGAGGCGACCGCCGTCAACGACTCGATCTCGCACCCGTTCAAGCTCCTGAAGCTGTCGCGCAAGGGCGTGAGCACCGACGGCCCGATGGCGCCGGAGATCGACCTCTCCAAGCAGCGTCCGCCGGAATTCGTGTTCTCCCGTCACGTGCAGGAGAAGCTGACGGAAATCCGCGAGGACAAGGCCCGCGCCAAGCAGGCGCCGGAGCCGATGGAAGCGGCGGAGTAAGTTTCCGCACATCGCTGAAAATACAAATGCCCGGCCTCGCGCCGGGCATTTTTTGTTTTTGCCATGCGGCGACCGAGTCGATCCGTCACCCTGAGGTGGCCGCGCCATTGCGCGGCCCTCGAAGGCCGACGGCCACGGCCGTTCATCCTTCGAGGGCTTCGCTTCGCGAAGCCACCTCAGGATGACGGGTCAATATCTCCGTCGTAGGCCGGCTACATCCCGAACGCGAAGCGCTCGTTGCTGGACCGCAGCCGCCGATAGCGCGCCAGCGCCCAGAGCGGAAAGTATTTCCGGTAGCCGTGGTAGCGCAGGTAGAAGACGCGCGGGAAGCCGGTGCCGGTGAAGCGCTCTTCCTCCCAGAAGCCGTCCTGCCCTTGCGTCCGCATCAGATAATCGACGCCGCGCGCGACCGCCGGATGCGACACCTCGCCGGCCGCCATCAATCCCATCAAAGCCCATGCCGTCTGCGACGCCGTGCTCGGCGCCTTTTCGTGGCCGGTATAGGCGAGCTTGTAGCTGTCGCCGTCCTCGCCCCAGCCGCCATCCTCGTTCTGGATCGAGAGAAGCCACGAAGCGGCCTTGCGCAGCGCCGGATGATCGTGCGGCAGGCCGGCGGCGTTGAGCGCACACAGCACCGACCAGGTGCCGTAGATGTAGTTCAAGCCCCAGCGACCGTACCAGCTGCCATCGTCCAATTGCTCGCCGAGCAGGTAGTCGACGCCGCGCTTGAGGTTCGGATCGTCGGGCCTGGCGCCGAGCTGCGCCAGCGCCGAGACGCAGCGCGCGCCGACGACCTCGGTCGGCGGATCGACCAGCGCGCCATGATCGGCGAAGGGGATGTTGTTGAGGTACTCGTAGATGTTGTCGATGTCGAACGCGGCCCAGCCGCCGTTCTTGCTCTGCATGCCGCGCACCCATTCCTCGGCGCGCGCGATCTCCGTCTCGTAGTGCTTGTCGCCATCGATTTTTTGCGCGCGGTCCATGGCCATGATGACGACCGCGGTGTCGTCGAGGTCGGGGTAATGCGGATTGGCGTACTGGAACGCCCAGCCGCCCGGCCGCAGGCCCGGCGCGCGCACGATCCAGTCGCCTTCGACGTCGAGCACCTGAAGCGGCTTCAACCAATCGAGCGCCTTGCGCGCGGACGCGACCGCGTCGGGCGAGCCGACGTCGAGCAGCGCCTGTGCGGCGAGCACCGAGTCCCACACCGGCGAGACGCAGGGCTGGCAATAGGCCTCGTCGACCTTGACGACCAGCAGGCGCTCGACGGAGTCGCGCGCGATCGCCGCCTTCTCCGTGTCGCCGAGCACGTCGAACATCATGCAGGCATTGGCCATGGCCGGGAAGATCGCGCCCAGCCCGTCCTTGCCGTTGAGCCGCTCGCTGACGAAGTCGACGACCCTGGCGATGGCGCGCTTGCGCAGCGCCTCCGGCGGATCGGTGAAGGTCTTGCGCAGGATGACGTCGACGCCGCGGAAGAAGGCGAAGATCGCGGCGTTCTGGTGCGGCGCCTTCACCGGCGGACCGATGATCAGCGGCGGCTGCAGGAAGAGTTCGTCGAGCTTGATGCCCTTGGCATTGACGGCGCGCGGCTTGAGCGCGAACAGCACCAGAAGCGGCGCCAGCACCGTGCGGCCCCAGTACGAGATCTTGGTCAGGTGGAAGGGAAACCACTGCGGCAAGAGCGCGATCTCGACCGGCATCATCGGCACGGCCTTCCAGCTCAGGATGCCGAACAGCGCCAGCAGGATGCGCGTGAAGACGTTGACGTTGACCGCGCCGCCGCGCTTGAGGATGGCGTCGCGTGCGCGCTTCATGTGCGGCGCGTCGATGTCGTCGCCGATGGTCTTGAGCGCGAAGTAAGCCTTCACCGTCGCGCTCATGTCGAAGGCGCCGTCCTGGAACAGCGGCCAGCCGTCGTGCGTCGCGCTCTGGATGCGGCGCAGATAGACGCCGATCTTGCGCTCGAGCTCGGCATCGACCGGTTCGCCGCGATAATGGCGCAGCAGCACGTATTCGGCCGGGATCGTGGCGTCGGCTTCGAGCTCGTAGACCCAATGGCCGTCGGCCTGCTGCGTGCGATAGAGCGCGCCGCAGGCGCCGTCGATGGCGCGGTCGAGCGCCTCCGGGTCGGTGCTGCTGCGGGCGAGATCGAGCATCATGCGGCCTTCCGGGAGCGCCCCTGCCCTGCGACGAGATCGGCGGCGCGATGGCCGGAGCGCACCGCGCCCTCGATGGTCGCCGGCAGGCCGGTGTCGGTCCAGTCGCCGGCCAGCACGAGATTGCGCCAGCGCGTGATCGGCGCCGGCCGCTTGGCGTTTTCTTCCGGCGTGGCGGCGAAGGTGGCGCGGCGCTCGCGCACGATCTGCCACGGCGGCAGCGTGTCGGAGAGGCCGAGCACCTTGGCGACCTCGTTCCAGATCGTCTGCGCCACGTCGGCGCGCGGCGCGTCGACGAGCTCGCCGGCGTCGCTCACCGTGACGGCGACGCGGCCGGGCAGCGCGAAGATCCATTCGGTCGTGCCGTTGACCACGCCGATCATACGTGGCGCGCCGGCCGGCGGATCAATGCGGAAATGTGCGTTGACGATGCTGCGGAACGCGGTCGGCGCCGAAAGGCCCGGCACCATCGCCGTCGCGATGAAGGCCGGCACGGCGAGGATGACGCGGTCACCTTTCTGCAACACGATTGTCTCGTCGCCGAAGTCGAGGCTGGCGACGCGGTCGTCGTCGAAGGTCAGCGTGTGCAGCGGATGCTGCAACGCCACCTCGACGCCCTGCTCCCGCAAGGTGCGCAGCGCCGGCGCGATGAAGGCGTCGCCGATGCCGCCCGGCGCGATCAATGGCCGGCAGGCCTGGCCGCCGAGCGCCAGCGTCTCGCGGATGATCTGGCCGGCGAGCTTGCCGGAGCCGTGCAGCGGCTCGATGTTGAGCGCGGCGAGGAACAAGGGCTCGAGCAGCCGGTCGTAGAGCGGCCCCTCGCAGCGCATCAGTTCGGACAGCGGCCTGTCGCCCGAGCTGAACATCAGCCGCATCAGCCCGAGGTAGTCGCGCACGCTCGTATCGGGCACGCGGCGGTTCTTGTCGAAGATCCACCACGGGATCTGGCCGTCATTGAAGCGCACGGTCCAGCGCTTCAGGGTCGGCAGGTCGATGAAGTCGAACTCCGCCGAGGGCGGACCTTCGAGCAGATGCTCGGCACCGATCGCCCTGAGATAATCGCGCGCGGCGTGGTTGCCCGACAGCAGCAGATGCGAGCCGTTGTCGATCACCATGCCGGTGACGTGGTCGTAATAGGAGCGGCAGCGGCCGCCCGGCTGTCCCGTCGCCTCGTGCACGGCGACGCGGCGGCCCTGCGCGGTCAGGCGCACGGCGGCGGCGAGGCCGGCAAGGCCCGCGCCGATGATGTGAACGGTGCCGTTGTCAGATGATTGCATAACGCAAGGCGATTCCGATGAGATGCGGTTTGCTGATGCGGACGCGCTGGCGCGGCGGCGCGAAGCCGCGCGCGGCCATGGTGTCGAGGATGCGGCGGTAGGCCTTGCCCATGATCCGCGGCGCCTTGACCGCGCGGCGCGGCGAGCGCGCCATGATCGTCTCGGCCTCGGCGAAATGCATCTGCGCGCGCTCGACGACCATGCGGCAGGCGGTGTCGAGGTTCGGATGCGCGGCGACCGCGACAGGGTCGGTCGAAACGATGCCGGCGGCGGCAAGCCCTTCGCGCGGCAGGTAGAGGCGGCCGAGGCCGGCGTCCTCGTCGATGTCGCGCAGGATGTTGGTCAATTGCAGCGCGCGGCCGAGATGATGCGCCAGCGCGATGCCGTCCGCCTCGCCCAGGCCGAAGACGCGCACCGACAGGCGGCCGACGGCGGAGGCGACGCGGTCGCAATAAAGATCGAGCGTGGCGAAGTCCGGCGCGCGGATGTCCGCGACGGCGTCCATCTCCATGCCGTCGATGACGGCGAGGAAATCGTCCTTGCGCATGCCGAACCGCTTCACGGCCTGGGCCAGCGATGCAAGCGCGGCCGGCGACGATCCGGCATAGAGCGCGTCGATGTCGCGCCGCCATTGCGCGAGAGCCGCCGAGCGCTCGGCGCGCGGCGCGTCGCCGTCGGCAATGTCGTCGACCGCGCGGCAGAACGAATAGATCTCGAACATCGCCTCGCGCTGCGCCGCCGGCAGGATGCGCATGGCGAAATAGAAGGACGAGCCGCTGGCGCGGGTCGCGGCGGCGGCCTGGGGCTCTGTGGCGGCGGCGGTCATCGTTGCGCTCACCGGGCGAAGGCCGAGGACGGCGCGCGCGAGAACAGGCGGCGCGACAGGACGCCGGCGACGCCGGTGAGCGTCGTCAGCAGCATTTGCGGCTTCGACAGGTGCACGCGCTCGCTCAGCGGGTCGCGCGTGCACAGGACGCCGACCAGCCGCTCGGCGAGACCCTGGATCGCCGCGACCTCCATCGCCAGCCGCCGGTCGCGGATCTGCATCGCGAAGGGCCGGCTGTCGTCGAGCAGCGTGCCGGTGCGCGTCGCGAGATCGCGAATGCAGCGCATCAGCGCCGGATCAGCGCGCGGCGCGGCCAGCGCCTCGACGGTCAGGCCGTTGGCGGCGAGCGCATCGAGCGGCACGTAGACGCGGTCGAGATCGCGGTAGTCCTTGGCGCAGTCCTGCAGGTGATTGATGATCTGGAGCGCCGCGCACAGCGCGTCGTTCGCCGGCCACGTAGCCTGGGATTCTCCGTGCACGTCGAGCACGAAACGGCCGACCGGCATCGCCGAATAGCGGCAATACTCGATGAGATCGTCCCAGTTCTCGTAGCGCAGCTTGGTGACGTCCTGACGGAAGGCGCGCAGCAGGTGCTGCGCATGCACCGGCGACAGCGCGCGCTCGCGCAGCACGGCGCGCAGCCGCACGCCTTGCGGCTCGGCCTCGCTTTCGCCGAGCAGCGACGCCTCCAACCGGTCGAGCCGCTCGAGCTTCTCGGCGGGCGCGAGGTTGGCGTGATCGGCAATGTCGTCGGCGACGCGCACGAACTCGTAGAAGGCGAGAACCGCCGGCCGGTGCCTCGGTGCGATCAGCCACGAGGCGACGGGGAAGTTCTCGTCGCCCGAGCCCTTGCCGGAGCGGAGGTCAGCGGCGGTCGTCATCTACAGGCCCGCCGCGTTGACGTGCACGCGTCCCTTCCACTGGCCGCCGCGGCGGCGCCAGTGCTTCCAGGCCGAGTCGAATGTGTAGAACGCGTACAGCATGGCGATTCCGGGCAGAGCGATACCCCATATCGGCGACAGGCGATAGAAGCGCAACGTGGGCACGAAAGAGAGCGCCATCGCCACCCAGACCGCGAGGCCGACGAGCGCCGGCCAGCCGCCGGCGAAGATCGTCAGCAGCGGCGCGGCGAGATAGGTCAGGGCCATGCCGATCAGCGTGCCGGCGAGCAGCCACGGCGAATAGTTGAGCTGGGCATAGGCCGAGCGCGAGATCATCTGCCGCACGTCGGCGAAGGTCGTGTA
>JBQCFB010000483.1:0-2515 GCA_051959715.1 Pseudolabrys sp. | reverse complement strand
GCGTAGTGCAGGCCGTGGCTGAGCACGTGCACATTGGCGTCGCTCCACGGCACCAGCTTGCCGTCGTACCAGATGACGCCTTCGAGGCGGTCGTAGGACTGCGCAGCCATGGACTTGATCTCCTTCACTCGTACATTCGTTACGTCGTGGCCGGCCGGACGGCTCCTTCTGAGGGGGCCGAGGCCGGCGGCGGGCGCTTCCTTCCCGCCGCTGTGATGGCGCATTTTCCGCGCCAACTCCATTACTTTGCGTCGTCCGGCAAGTCTCGGTATGACAGGACCAAGAGGTCCGGAGCGCCGCCCGACTGTCCTTCCGCTACCGGCCGCCGGACCGCCTTGTACGATCCTTTCGTCGGTAACGGCCTTTTTGTAACATAAAACCAAAATATGTCAACATGGCTGACATAAATTGGCGGCCCAAGCTTGTGGACCCGTCAGGCGCAGCGTCCGACCGTGTCGGGGCGGCGGGGGAGCCCATTTGGGACATCATTGAGCTCTTGTTCTTCGCCTATCGCGATTTCGTCGGCGATCCGGACGAAGTCCTGCTCAAGCTCGGCTTCGGCCGCGCCCATCACCGGGTGCTGCACTTCGTCAACCGCAATCCGGGCATGAAGGTCGCCGACCTGCTCGACATCCTGAACATCACCAAGCAGTCGCTCGGCCGCGTGCTCAAGCAGCTCGTCGACGAGGGTTACGTCGTCCAGAAGGAGGGCGCGCAGGACCGCCGCCAGCGGCTCCTCTCCGTGACGGCCAAAGGCGAGGCGCTGTCGCTCAAGCTCGCCCAGCTCCAGACCGAGCGCATCACCCGCGCCTTCAACGAGATCGGCGCGGGCGCGCACGAGGCGGCCCGCCGCTTTCTCACCACGATGATCGACGGCGACAATCGCGAGGAGGTGCTGCGCCTGATCGCGCGCGCCGACCGCGCCAAGACCAACAAATGAAGGCGAAGGCATGATCGCCGCGCTGCCGCTCGCCGACGACGCTCCCCACCTCCTGGTGGTCGATGACGACCGCCGCATCCGCGATCTGTTGTCGCGGTTTCTGTCGACCGAAGGCTATCGCGTCACGACCGCCGACACGGCCGCCGAGGCGCGCGCCAAGCTCAAGCATCTGAGCTTCGACCTCCTCGTGCTCGACGTCATGATGCCCGGCGAGAACGGCTTCGATTTCGCGCAGTCGCTGCGCACGGAATCGACCGTGCCGATCCTGATGCTGACGGCGCGCGACGCCGCCGAGAGCCGCATCAGGGGACTCGAAATGGGCGCCGACGACTACCTGTCCAAGCCGTTCGAACCGCGCGAACTGTCGCTGCGCATCGCCAATATCCTCCGGCGCGCGCTGCCGCCGGCGCCGGCGGCCGCGCCCGAGCAGGTCGGTTTCGGCCCGTTCGTCTTCCACATCGCCCGCGGCGAGTTGCGCAAGGGCGAGGAGACGATCCGCCTGACCGATCGCGAGCGCGAGATGCTGGGCATCCTTGCTGCGACGCCCGGCGAGACCGTGTCGCGCATGGCGCTCGCCGGCAATGGCGGCTCGGTCAACGAGCGCGCGGTCGACGTGCAGGTCAATCGCCTGCGCCGCAAGATCGAGCCCAATCCCGCCGATCCAAAGTTCGTGCAGACCGTGCGCGGCATCGGCTACCGGCTGGTCATCACGACATGACCAGCCTCGACATCGGCCACGGCGTGCGCACGGCGCTGATGCGCATGCGCGCGGCGTGGGAATGGTACGACGCGATCCCGCCGGTCCGGCGCATCCATCGCGGCCTCGGCCAGATCGCCGACGGCTGGCGGCGCATGTGGCGCTGGGCCAACGGCTTCATGCCGAAGGGCCTCTATGCGCGCGCGCTGCTCATCATCATCGCGCCGATGGTGATCCTGCAATCGGTGCTCGCTTTCATCTTCTTCGAGCGGCAGTGGAGCGAGGTGACGCAGCGCCTGTCGGCCGGCGTCGTGCACGACATCGGCGCGCTGATCGACGTCTATCGCGCTTACCCGCAGGACGCCGACCGCACGGCAATCCGCAAGATCGCGCAGGACCGGCTCGGCCTCGTCGTCGACTTCCTGCCGGTCGGCGAACTGCCGCCGCCAATGCCGAAGCCGTTCTTTTCGCTGCTCGACCAGGCGCTGTCGGAGGAGTTGCGCAAGCAGATCGGCCGGCCGTTCTGGATTGACACCGTCGGCAAGTCGTCGCTGGTCGAGGTGCGCATCCAGCTCGACAACACGGTGATGCGCGTCTACGCCCGGCGCAGCGCCGCCTATGCGTCGAACTCCGAGATTTTCCTGTTCTGGATGGTCGGCACCTCGACGGTGCTGCTGGTCGTCGCCATCGCCTTCTTGCGCAACCAGATCAAACCCATCCTGCGGCTCGCCGACGCCGCCGAGAGCTTCGGCAAGGGCCGCGAGGTTCCGAACTTCCGCCCGCGCGGCGCCCGCGAGGTCAGGCGCGCCGCGGCCGCGTTCATCGAAATGAAGACGCGCATCGAGCGCGCGATCGAGCAGCGCACGGCGATGCTCGCC
>JBQCFB010000482.1:0-10879 GCA_051959715.1 Pseudolabrys sp. | reverse complement strand
GATCACGTCGCGCAGAAGGGCTCGCTGGTCTCGCCCGACCGCCTGCGCTTCGACATCTCGCATCCCAAGCCGATCACCGCGGACGAGCTTTCCCGGGTCGAGGACATCGCCAACGACATCGTGCTCCAGAATGCGCCGGTGACGACGCGGCTGATGGCGGTCGACGATGCGATCGCCTCCGGCGCGCGCGCGCTGTTCGGCGAGAAATACGGCGACGAGGTGCGGGTCGTGGCGATGGGCGACGCCAACGGCAACGCGATGGGATGGTCGGTCGAACTGTGCGGCGGCACGCATGTGCGGCGCACCGGCGACATCGGCCTGATCTCGGTGCTGTCGGACTCCGGCGTCGCTGCCGGCGTGCGCCGCATCGAGGCGCTGACCGGGCGCGCGGCGCGCAAGGCCGCGAACCACCAGCACGATCTGCTGAAGGCGACCGCGGCAGAGATGAAGGTGCCGGTCGACGACATGCCGGCGCGCATTGCCGCGCTGCTCGACGAGCGCCGCAAGCTCGAGCGTGATCTCTCCGACGCCAAGAAGAAGCTTGCCATGGGCGGCGGTGCAGGGCCCGCCGCGGCAGGCGACGGCGCGCGCGACGTCAACGGCGTCAAATTGATCGCCCGCGCCATCACCGGCATCTCGCCGAAGGAATTGCCAAGCCTGATCGACGAGGCCAAGAAGCAGATCGGCTCCGGCGTGATCGCCATCGTCGCGGTGAGCGACGAGGGCAGGGCGGGCATCTCCGTCGGCGTCACCGCCGACTTGACGAAACGCTTCAACGCAGTCGACCTCGTCAAGAAGGGCGCGGAAGCGCTCGGCGGCAAGGGCGGCGGCGGCCGCCCCGACATGGCGCAGGCGGGCGGTCCAGACGGCTCCAAGGCCGAAGCGGCGCTGAAAGCGGTGGAAGCGGCGCTGGCAGGCTGAGGCCGGGCCGCGCGAGCGAGACAGGAGTTGATCCGGCCATGGTCGGCCACGTCCATCTCACGCTCATCATGCTCGCAGCCTTCATCACCGTGGCGAGCCCCGGGCCGGCCGTGCTGGCGATCGCCGGCACGTCGATGCGGGCCGGACGGCGCACCGGCCTCGTCTTCTCGGCCGGTGTGACGACGGGCTCGTTCATGCTGTCGATCGGGGCGGCCGCGGGCCTGAGCGCCGTGATGCTGGCCAATGCCTGGCTGATGGAGGTCGTGCGCTATTGCGGCGCGGCCTATCTCCTTGTCCTCGCCTTCAAGTCCGCGCGTGCGGCGATGAAGCCGGGTTATACCGAGCCGCAGGGCTTCGCCTTCGCATCGGCCCGTCGCGCTTATGCGCGCGGACTTGCCCTCCATCTGACCAATCCGAAGGCCATCCTGTTCTTCGGCTCGCTCTATGCGTTCGGTGTGCCGTCCGATGCGAGCCTTAGCGACCTCGCCCTCGTCGTCGCCTGCGTCGGCCTCCAGGGCGCGATCGTCCTGAACGGCTACGCCGTGCTGTTCTCCAACCCGGTCGTCGTGCGCGGCTATCTGAAGCTGCGCCGCTGGTTCGAGGGCGCGTTCGCGCTCGCCTTCGGCTATGCCGGCGTCAGGATCCTGACCGCGAAGCTGCAAAGCTGAGATATCACGTCTGTCGAACGGCGTTCGGGAGGGCCCGCGGCGGTGCTAGCATCCGCCGCAGGCGAATCTCGCGCGGGCAGCGCATATGGACCATGACGGCATCAAGTACTGGCGACGCCGCATCTATCAGGTGCTGGAGCAGGGCGCCGTCGGCGACCGCGCCTCGGTGCTCGTCGACCGGCTCCTGGTGCTCTTGATTATCGTCAATCTCGCGGCCGTGGCGCTCGAATCCGTGCCGCACCTGCGCGACCACTACATGCCGGCGTTCGAGTCGGTCGAACTCGTCTCGCTCGTCGTCTTCACGGCGGAATATCTCCTGCGCATCTGGTCGGCCGTCGAGTACGGCCCGCACCGGCACATGACGCCGCTCGCGGCCCGGCTGCGCTACGTGTCGAGCCCGGCCGGCCTTGTCGATCTCGTCGCCGTGCTCCCCTTCTGGTTCGCGCCGTTCGTGCCGCCCGATCTGCGCGTCCTTCAGGCGCTGCGCGTTGTCCGCTTCTTCAAGATCGCGCGCTATTCACCGGCCATGCGCTCTCTGCTCGACGTGCTCTATCGCGAGCGGCGCGCATTGTTCGGCTGCCTCGTCATCACGCTCGGCACCGCGCTTGTGGCCGCGGCGCTGATGCATCTTGCCGAGGGCCGCGTCCAGCCGGACAAGCTCGGCACCATTCCCGACGCGCTGTGGTGGTCGATCGTCACGCTCGGCACCATCGGTTATGGCGACGTCGTGCCGGTCACCGCGCTCGGCAAACTGATCGCGACGGTCACGATCTTCGCCGGCCTGATCATGATCGCGCTGCCGGTCGGTATCATCGCCACCGCCTTCGCCGAGCAGATTCACCGGCGCGACTTCATCGTCACCTGGGCGATGATCGCGCGCGTGCCGCTGTTCGCGGAGCTCGACGCGGGTGAGATCACCGACATCATGGAACTCCTGCAGGCGCAGGTCGCGGAAGCGGGGCAGGTGATCGTGCGCGCCGGCGAGCCCGCGCATTCGATGTATTTCATCGCCTCCGGCGAGGTCGAGATCGCCGTGCGGCACGAACGCCTTCGGCTCGGCGTCGGCCAGTTCTTCGGCGAGGTGGCGGTCCTGCGCCGCGCGCGGCGCTCGGCAACCGTGACGGCGTTGGCGCGCACCAGTCTCCTGGTGCTCGACGCGCAGGACCTGCACGCGCTGATGCAGCGCGATCCGCGCGTCGCCGAGCGCATCAAGGATGTGGTGCAGAAGCGCGTCGGCCACGAGGTTGTGACGCGCCAGGGCGACATCGTCACCGAAGAGATCGAGTAGCGCGACGCCGCCCGATCGAGGGACGTCGCTCACGCTTCCGGCGGTATCAGGTCGGCGACCACAGATATGCGCGGCTCGCTCGAGCCCGTCGGCATCACGTCATGGAAGATGTGCGAAGGGAAGATGAGCAGCACGCCCGGTTCCGGCTTGATGTGTCGCAGCCCCCAGATCGCCGCGTGACCTTTCGCGTACTGGTCGCAGCATCCGAGGATCAGCGCCCCGCGGTTTGAATCGGGATCGAGCGCGGGGACCGACACATAGTAGATCGTCGACACGTAGCCTGGCGGGTGGAGATGCTGGCCGTTGCGCCCGCTGTGCCGCAGCACGACGTGAGCGCCCCGCAGCAGGCCCGACGGGGGCGGCGGTGGGAGCGTGCCGAGACGCGGCATTTCGCGGATGTAGGAGTCCACCGCATCGCGCACGAAATCGTGCAGCGCCTGCTTGGCCGGAGTGCGAAAGAGATCGTCCTTGTAGTTGATGTCCCTGCTCCGGTCCGGCGGGCGTGCATCGGCATCGCTCAGGATTTCATCCGCCAGCGTCCGGTTGAACCGCTCGATGCCGCCGAACTCGGCGGGCGGCTCGAAGCGCACGCGCATGACCTGCTTGTAGATATCGACGAGAGAACCGGCGTCCGCGCGGCCGAGCATGCTGAAGGCCAGAGCCCGATGCCCGGTCACCAAAGCAAGATTTTGAACCGCGGCCGGCATCGCGTCGCAGGCGTCGAGCAACTCCGCGCCGTCCGCCCGCTGCACGATCATTCGCAGCAGCGCGCGGTGCGGATCCAAATTCTGCGGCCCGAGGGAAATGGCGCGCGTCAAGGCTGCGCGCGATTCCTTGAATTGACCGAGCTTCTGGAGTGCGATGCCGCGGGCGGTCTCGACGGATGCGATCGGTTCGCGATCCTGAAGGCGGCGTGCGATGGCGAGCACATCGGTGAAACGGCCCAGCTCCAGGTAGCTGTCGGCGAGCGGGCCCCAGTTGCGAAATCCGGCGGGATCGTGTGCGGCGGCGTCTTCCAGCGCCTCGATTGCGGATGAGAACTCCCCGGTCCGCCACAGGAGCGTCCCGAGTTGCGCCTTGAGCAGCGGCTTGTCGGGTCGTTGCTCCACCGCAGCTCTCGCGAACGAGAGCAGGGTCGACACCGGAAAAGACGAAGGGGCTTCTGTCCAATGCATCAGGACGTTGGGTCGCTGTCGGAGGATCGAGGCTCGCGGGCGACGCAACGGCCGCGATTTCTATCACAGGTTGCGCGTCCTGCTCGCCGAGGTCAATGGCCGCGGCGAAACGGGGCGCCGGCGCGGAATATCGGCAAAGGGGTTGAAGATCACCCCGCGCCCTCAGGTCTCGCTTGCGGTGGCCGGGGGGCGCTTACGCCATCGCCGTCTTCAGGTTCTCGTCGATCTTGTCGAGAAATCCGGTGGTCGACAGCCAGTTCTGGTCCGGGCCGACGAGAAGCGCGAGATCCTTGGTCATGAAGCCGCCTTCGACCGTGTCGACGCAAACCTTCTCGAGCGTCGCCGCGAACTTCGCCAGCGCGGCATTGCCGTCGAGCTTGGCGCGGTGGGCGAGGCCGCGGCTCCAGGCGAAGATCGAAGCGATCGAATTGGTCGAGGTCTGCTCGCCCTTCTGGTGCTGGCGATAGTGGCGCGTCACGGTGCCGTGCGCGGCTTCGGACTCGACGATCTTGCCGTCCGGCGTCATCAGCACCGACGTCATCAGGCCGAGCGATCCGAATCCCTGCGCCACGATGTCGGACTGCACGTCGCCGTCATAGTTCTTGCAGGCCCAGACATAGCCGCCCGACCATTTCAGCGACGAGGCCACCATGTCGTCGATCAGGCGGTGCTCGTACCAGATCTTCTTCGCGGCGAACTTGTCCTTGAACTCCTTGTCGAACACCTCCTGGAAGATGTCCTTGAAGCGGCCGTCATAGACCTTGAGGATCGTGTTCTTGGTCGACAGGTAGACCGGGTAGCCGCGCGACAGCCCGTAGTTGAACGAAGCCATGGCAAAGTCGCGGATCGACGGATCGAGATTGTACATGGCCATGGCGACGCCGGACTCGGGGAATTCGAACACGTCGTGCTCGATCCTCTTTCCGTCCGGCGTGACGTAGCTCATCGTCAGCTTGGCGCCCTTCGGCACCGTGACGTCGGTCGCGCGGTACTGGTCGCCATAGGCGTGGCGGCCGATGACGATCGGCTGCGTCCAGCCCGGCACGAGGCGCGGCACGTTGCGGCAGATGATCGGCTCGCGGAAGATCACGCCGCCGATGATGTTGCGGATGGTGCCGTTCGGCGAACGCCACATCTTCTTGAGGTTGAACTCCTTCACGCGGCCTTCGTCGGGCGTGATGGTGGCGCATTTGACGGCGACGCCGACCTTCTTCGTCATTTCCGCGGCATCGACGGTGATCTTGTCGTCGGTCTCGTCGCGCTTCTGGATGCTGAGGTCGTAATAGAGAAGGTCGATATCGAGATAGGGATGGATCAGCTTGTCCTTGATGAGCTTCCAGATGATGCGGGTCATCTCGTCGCCGTCCATCTCGACGACGGGATTGTTCACCTTGATCTTCGTCATGTCAGGAAGCCACCTGTTCAGCGTGCGCAGCGGCTGGCGCCGGATCGGCGTCGTGGCGGCATGCGCTCAGTAAAAAGCCCGCCGCGTGCAACCGCGGCGGGCTCTATAGCACCGGCGTTCCCGCCGTGAAAGCGCGTCAGAGCGCGTCGAGCGCGTCGTTCAACGTCTTGCTCGGCCGCATCGCCGCCGACGTCTTGGCGGTGTCGGGCAGGTAGTAGCCGCCGGTTTCCACCGGCTTGCCCTGCGCAGCGAGCAACTCGTCGTTGATCTTGGCCTCCTGGGCCGTCAGCGCGTCCGCCAGTGGCTTGAAGCGCGCGGCGAGCCGGGTGCTGTTGTCGCGCCGCGCCAGCGCCTTGGCCCAATAAAGCGCCAGGTAGAAATGGCTGCCACGATTATCCAATTCGCCGACTTTGCGTGCGGGCGAGCGGTTGTGCTCGAGGATCTGGCCGTTCGCCTCGTCGAGCGTCTCGGCCAGCACCTTCACGTCCTCATTGCCGCTGACCTGCGCCAGATGTTCCAGCGAGGCGCCCAGCGCGAGGAACTCGCCCAGCGAATCCCAGCGCAGATAGCCTTCTCCCTTGAACTGCTCGACGTGCTTGGGCGCGGAGCCGCCGGCGCCGGTCTCGAACATCCCGCCGCCCTGCAGGAGCGGGACGATCGACAGCATCTTTGCCGACGTGCCGAGCTCCATGATCGGGAACAGGTCGGTCAGATAATCGCGCAACACGTTGCCGGTGACGGAGATCGTGTCCTGGCCCTTGCGGATGCGCTCGAGCGAGAACTTCGTCGCCTCGACCGGCGCCAGGATGCGGATGTCGAGGCCGGACGTGTCTTCGTTCTTGAGGTACTTCTCGACCTTGGCGATGAGCTGCGCGTCGTGCGCGCGGTTCTTGTCGAGCCAGAACACCGCGGGCGTATTGGTCAGGCGCGCGCGGCGCACGCCGAGCTTGACCCAGTCCTGGATCGGCGCGTCCTTGACCTGGCACATGCGGAAGATGTCGCCGGTCTCGACCTTCTGGGTCATCAGAACCTTGCCGTCTCCGGCCACCACGTTGACCGTTCCATCCGCGGGGATGCGGAAGGTCTTGTCGTGCGAGCCGTATTCCTCGGCCGCCTGCGCCATCAAGCCGACGTTCGGCACGGTGCCCATCGTCTTCGGATCGAACGCGCCGTTGGCTTTGCAGTCGTCGATGACGGCCTGGAAGAGCGTCGAGTAGCAGCGGTCGGGGATCGCGGCGATGCAGTCGTGCAGCTTGCCGTCGGCGCCCCACATCTTGCCGGACTCGCGGATCATCGCCGGCATCGACGCATCGATGATCACGTCGCTCGGCACGTGCAGGTTGGTGATGCCCTTGTCGGAATTGACCATGGCGAGGCCGGGACGCTTGGCGTATTCGGCCTGGATGTCCGCCTTGATCGCCGCCTTCTCGGCTTCGGGCAAGGTCTCGATCTTGGCCAACATCTCGCCGACGCCGGTGTCGGGATTGACGCCGATTCTGGTCAGGGTCGCGCCATGCTTCTTGAACACGTCGGCGAAGAACACCGATATGCAATGGCCGAACAGCATGGGATCGGAGATCTTCATCATCGTCGTCTTGACGTGCAGCGAGAACAGGATGCCGTCCTTCTTCGCCGCCTCGATCGCGTCGGCGTAGAATGCGCGCAGGGCCTTCACGTTCATCACCGAGCAATCGATGACCTCGCCGGCCTGAAGCGGAACCTTCTCCTTCAGCACGATGGTCTTGCCGCCGGCTTCCACCAGTTCGATGCGGGCGGTCGTCGCGGCGGCAACGGTGGTCGCGACTTCCGAACCATAGAAATCGTTGCCCTTCATGTGGAGCACGCGGGTTTTCGAATCCTTGCTCCACGCGCCCATCTTGTGCGGATGGCTGCGCGCATACGCCTTGACGGCGCCCGCGGCGCGGCGGTCGGAGTTGCCCTCGCGGAGCACCGGGTTCACGGCGCTGCCCAGGACCTTGCCGTAGCGCGCGCGGATTTCCTTGTCGGCCGGCGTCGCGTCGCTGTCGGGATAGTTGGGGACGTCGTAGCCCTTGCTCTGGAGTTCCTTGATCGCGGCCTTGAGCTGCGGGATCGAGGCGGAAATATTGGGCAGCTTGATGATGTTGGCGTCCGGCCTCATCGTCAGCTTGCCGAGCTCGGCGAGCTCGTCGTTGATCTTCTGCTCGGGCTTCAGCTTCTCGGGGAAGTTGGCGATGATGCGGCCGGCCAGCGAGATGTCCCTGAGCGCGACGGACACGCCTGCCGCGCCGACGAAGGCCTTGACGATCGGCAGCAGGGAATAGGTCGCGAGCGCCGGGGCTTCATCGACCTTGGTCCACATGATTTCGAGATTCGACATGCTTCACACCTCTGGTCGCGCCCGTTCAAGCCGACCGCAAGCTGGACATTGATGAGATTCGGTGCGGGCCCTATAGCACCCGCCCCAGACCGGTAAAAGCCTCGTCGGCAGGGGGCAAGAGACATGTGCCCGCGGGGCAAAAATGCAGGCCCCAAGACTTCATCGGGACCCCGCGGCTTGACGATTGCGGCGTGCTTGGGCAGGGGCTGCCGTGAGGGCCTCGGCCCGCTGTGAGGAGCATCCCCGCATGCCGGGCGCCGGCACCGACAAGACGAGACGCTGGCTGACCACGCCGGCACCCGTGGTGGTGCTGGTCGAGCCGCAGATGGGCGAGAACATCGGCGCGGCGGCCCGGGCCATGGCCAATTTCGGGCTGTGGCAGCTCCGGCTGGTGAAGCCGGTGCAGGGCTGGCCGAACGAGCGCGCCAGGGTCATGGCGGCCGGCGCCGACCGCGTGCTCGACGCGGCCACGCTCCATGACAGCCTCGCCGATGCGATCGGAGATTGCTCCTTCGTGCTCGCGACGACGGCGCGGATGCACGACCAGACCAAGCCCGTGGTTTCGGCGGAGGAGGCGGCGAGGGAAATGGCGCCGCGCATCGCCTCCGGAGAGAAGGCGGCGCTGGTGTTCGGCCGCGAGCGCTACGGGCTGGAAAATGACGAGGTCGGGCAGGCCGACCGTATCCTGACGCTGCCGGTCAATCCGGCCTTCGCGTCGCTCAATCTGGCCCAGGCCGTGATCGTCGTCGCCTATGAATGGTTCAAGCTCGCCGGCACCGGGCTGCCCTTCGTCACCACCGAACGCTCGCCGCCGGCGCAGAAGGAGCAGCTCGCCGCCTTCTTCTCCAACCTCGAGAGGGAACTCGAGAAGGTCGAGTTCTTTCGCCCTGCGGAGAAGCGCGGCGTGATGCGCACGAACCTGCGCAACATCTTCCAGCGTATCGCGCCGACGCAGCAGGACGTCCGCACCCTGCACGGCGTGGTCAACGCGCTCACGCAGGGCCGCAAGGGCTCGGCCCGCGGCGGCGTGCTCGACGGCGATGAGGCGTCGCGCCTGCGCGCGCTCATCAATGCGCAGGGGCCTGTCGCAGGCGATAGTGCGCCACGCGGTCTCGCCAAGCTCCTGCGCCGGAACCCGACCGAGGCCGAGCGTATCCTGTGGCAGGCGCTCACCAACGACCGGCGTTTCGCCGGCTGCGGCTTCAAGCGGCAGGTGCCCGTCGGCGCGCACATGGCCGACTTCGTCTCATTCCCGCTGCGCATCGTGATCGACCTCGAGCCGCTGCAGGAGGCTGAGGACGCGTCTGCGCGGCGCGCCGAGAGGCGCACCTGGCTCGCTGCGCACGATTACCGCGTCATCACCATCGCGGCGGCGCAGGTCGAGAAGGACGTGAAAGCGGTGCTGGACGATCTGGCGTTGCGCGCGCAGGCGGCTGATTAGTCCTCGCTAGAACGCGTCGCGCGCGCCGCTGGCCTTGATCGGCAGCATCTTGAGCGCCGCCGCCGAGCCTTCGCGCACCAGGCTGAAGTCGCTGCCGACCGTCATGAAGCGGAAGCCGCGTTTGGCCATGTCGAGCGCGCGCTGCGCATCGCGGCAGTAGATGCCGGGTATCTTGCCGGCGCCGATGGCGGCGGCGCAGATCCTGTCGATCGCGGCGTTGACCTCGGGGGCCTCGATGTCCTGCGCCTTGCCGGCCGACAGGGATGTCGACAGGTCGTAGGGGCCGATGAACAGGGCGTCGATGCCGGGCGTGCCAGCGATCGTCTCGGCGTTCTTGAGCGCCTCCGGCGTCTCGATCATAGCGAAGGTGAGGGTGCCTTCATTGGCCGTGGGCAAATATTTGGTCGGCGGCATCGGGCCCTGCAGCATGGTCGCGCGTGGCGGCCCGAAGGAGCGCTCGCCGAGCGGCGGGTATTTGGCGGCGGCGGCAAACCGCAGCGCGTCGTCAGCGGTGTTGATCATCGGGGCGATGATGCCTTCGGCGCCGAAATCGAGCGCCCGGCTGACCAGCGCGGCATCGTCGAGCGGCACCCGCACGAACGCCGCGGCGCCAGCGTGATGGACGCCGCCGATACCGGCGATCAGCGAGGACACGTCCCACAGCCCGTGCTGAGCGTCGAGGACGACGGTCGGGAAGCCTTCGCGCGCAATGGTCTCGGCCACGATGGGCGAGCCCATCATGCACCAGCCTGAAAACACGGTCTCGCCGGCGCGCAGCCGGCGGGCGAGGGAAAACGGTTCGGGCATGGGGCACTCCGGCTCGTGAACGAGCGGAGTATGCGGTGCTGCCGCGGGGACGACTAGCCGCTCTTCTTGATGGCCTCGACCGCCTGCGCGAGCAGGGTGCCCATCTGGGCGCGGACTTCGGCTTCGCCAATGCCCTTGCCCGCGAGGTCCTTCACGACCTTGCGCATCACGTCATTGTCGCCGCTCTCCTCGAAGTCGGCGAGCACGACCTCCTTGGCGTAGGCGTCGGCGTCAGCGCCGCTCTTGCCGAGAATGCCGGCGGCCCACAGGCCGAGCAGCTTGTTGCGGCGGGCCATCGCCTTGAAGCGCAGTTCCTCGTCGTGCGCGAACTGCTTTTCGAAAGCTTCTTCGCGCTTGTCGAATGTCGTGGTCATTCCGCCCCTCGTGGTCTGCTGATGGCACCGGACCGGATAATACACGGTCCAGTCTCCGGATTTGATTCAGCGCAATGTCGCAGGCGCGCGGCGGGCGCGCTTGCCTTCGTGCGTCGGCGTACACACATAGACCGTTCGCCGCTGGCATAGCGTCCGAACAGGGTCAAGGCAACATGGACCCGCGAATTTGCGGCGAAAATGCGGAGTGGAAAACCGCGTTCCGGGTCGATTGTGTCGGGTGGATCGATCGGCTAGGTTGCGAACGTGTCCGGAGCTTAGCGCCCAAGATTCGCGCGATTCTCCGATCCGCGCCGCGGACCTCGATTTCTAACAGGAGCCACGGCAGATCCGATGGACTTTCACAAACCACGGTACATTCCGATGAGCCGCCGTCGCCGTATCTACGAAGGCAAGGCGAAGGTCCTCTATGAAGGCCCCGAG
>JBQCFB010000481.1:0-7871 GCA_051959715.1 Pseudolabrys sp. | reverse complement strand
GAGAAGCTGTTCGACGACGCCGACCGCGGCGCCAATTCGACGCTCACCGTCGACCTCGAGAAGCAGGAGATCCGCGGCCCGGACGGCGGCGTGGTCAAGTTCGAGATCGACGCGTTCCGCAAGCACTGCCTGCTCAACGGCCTCGACGACATCGGCCTGACGCAGCAGAAGCAAGGCAAGATCGCCGGCTACGAGCAGAAGGCGCACGAAGCGCGGCCGTGGGCGTAAGCGAGCGACACCCGTAAATGCAAAATGGCCGGGCTTGCCCCGGCCATTTTGTTTTTGAGGCGCGCGTGTCTTAGGTCAGCTTGACGCTGCCGACGTGATCCTTGAACGCCTTGCGTGACGAGACCGCCGCGTACCAGCGATCGAGGTTCGGCGTCGCCGGCCGATCCGGCACGAGCTGAACGTAGCGGTAGCACATCACGCCGACGGGAATGTCGCCGTAGGAGAACGCATCGCCGGCGACGAACTGCGTCTTGCCGAGCTGCGCGTCGAGAATCTGCATCGCCGCGACCGTCTTCTCCGAGCCGGTCTTGATCGCCGCCATGTCGCGCTTCTCCGGCGGCGTGCGGATCAGCCCCCAGACCACCGGCGTGATCGCCGGGCCGATCACCGAGAGTTGCCAGTCCATCCACTGGCTCGCCTTGGCGCGCTGCTTGGCATCCTTCGGCTCGAGCGTCCCGGCCTTGTCATATTTGCCGGCGAGATAGCGGATGATCGAGTTCGACTCCCACAGCGTGAAGCCGTCCTTTTCCTCGAGCGTCGGCACCAGCGCGTTGGGGTTCATCGCCAGGTACGGCGCTTCCTTCGTCTTGCCGAACGCGCCGCCGACGTCGATGCGTGTGTGCTCGAGGCCGAGCTCGCCCACCGCCCACATCGCCTTCTGCACGTTCGACGACGTGTTGCGGCCCCAGATCTTCATCATCTTCGTCTCTCTCCCGTTTTCTTCGTGGCCCATTTAGCTTGTCATGGCCGGGCTTGTCCCGACCATCCCGATCAGGATGGCGAGCCCGTGCCCTCATAAGCGATCGCCGGGACATAAGGTCGGTCACGCCCGTCTTACGACGGGCTATGCCCGGCAATGACAAGTCAAAAGTTCGTGGCTCCCCCTACTCCAGCCGCCGCGCTTCTTCCGGCAGCATGATCGGGATGCCGTCGCGGATCGGATAGGCGAGCTTGGCGCGGCGCGAGACCAGTTCCTGATTCTCGATGTCGTATTCGAGCGGCCCCTTGGTCAGCGGGCACACCAGGATTTCCAGGAGCTTCGGATCGATCGCGCCGGTGGCGGGCTTGTCGGGCGTCGGGGTGGTCATGAGATGCTCCCAGCAGGTTTGCCATTAGATTAATCCGTCATGGCCGGGCTTGTCCCGGCCATCCCGATCAGGGAGGCACGGTGGTGCCTGCCTAAGCGAGATCGCCGGGACAAGCCCGGCGATGACAGCACTCATAGACTGCAGCAGGTCTACTGCAGCGGCGGCTCGCCGTCGGTGTTCTTCTTGGCGAGCTCGATCTCGGTGATGGCGACGAGGATATCGGCGCGGGTCTTGAGATCCGGCGCCTCCAGAAGCGCCTGCTTCTCGGCCGCGCCGTAAGGCGACATCATCGACAGCGCATTGACCAGCGCCTCGTTCGGCGCCTTCTCGATGCCCTCCCAGTCGGCCTTGAGATCGTTGGCCTTGAGGAAGTCGCTCAGCGCGATGAGCAGCGCGGAACGGTCGACCGCCTCCTCGCCCTTGCGCGGGACGAAATCGTCGGCGAACGGCGCGAAGGTGACGCGGCATTGCCGGTAGAGCGTCGCGACGGTCAGCTCCTCGACCACGTTGAAGCGCGCAATGCCGGTGAGTTCGATGAGATAACGGCCGTCGCCGCTCTCGGCGAGCTGGGTGATGCGGCCGACGCAGCCGACCTTGAAGAGCTTCGGCTTGTCGGGCTCGCCCGCCTGAGTCGGATCGGGCTGGATCATGCCGAGCATACGATGACCGTCGCGCAGCGCGTCGTCGATCATCGCCAGATAGCGCGGCTCGAAGATGTTGAGCGGCATCTGCCCGCGCGGCAACAAGAGCGCGCCCGGCAGGGGAAACACCGGGATCGTCTCGGGCAGGTCGATCGGCCCGCGGTAATGGGCGTTCATCGGCATGCTGGTTACACCCGCATCACCGCCGTCGTCCTGAGGTGCGAGCGAAGCGAGCCTCGACGGACGATTGGGCGGCTCATTGGCCGTGCATCCTTCGAGGGCCGCTGCGCGGCCGCCTCAGGATGACGGCTTACGCGAACAAAATCGACGACAGCTTCTTGCGGCCTTCGACCGCGGCCGGATCGGCGAAGCCCCAGGCCTCGAAGAACTGGACGAGCTGCTTGCGCGCGCCGTCGTCGTTCCACTTGCGGTCGCGCCGGATGATCTCGAGGAGCTGCTGCGCCGCCTCCTCGCGCTTGCCCTTGGCGTTGAGCGCGATGGCAAGATCGAAGCGCGCCTGATGGTCCGCCGGATTGGCGAGCACCTTCTCTTCCAGTTCGGCGAACGGGCCGAGCGACTTCGCCTGCTCGGCGACCTCGAGCGCGGCGCGCGCGGCGGCGACCGCCGCCTCGTTGCGCTTGGCCTCGGGCACCATAGCGAGCGTCTGCTTGGCCTGCTCCAGCGCGCCGGTCTCGACGTAGCAGCGCGCAAGGCCGGCGAGCGCGTGCACGTTGGCGCCGTCTTCCTGCAGGAGCTGCGCGTAGAGATCGGCCGCGGTCGCGGCGTCGCCGTCGACCAGCGCCTGGTCGGCGAGCTTGAGCAGGTCCTGCTCCTCGCCGCCGAGCTTGTCCTTGGTCAGGCGTTCCAGGAACTGCACGACCTGGCTCTCGGGCAGCGCGCCCATGAAGCCATCGGCCGGCTGGCCGTTGACGAAGGCGATGACCGCCGGGATCGACTGGATGCCCATCTGGCCCGGAATGGCCGGATGCTCGTCGATGTTCATCTTGGTGAGCTTGACCTTGCCCTTGGCGGCCTTGACCGCCTTCTCCAGCACCGGCGTGAGCTGCTTGCACGGGCCGCACCACGGCGCCCAGAAGTCGACCAGCACCGGCTGGCGTTTCGACTCCTCGATGACGTCCTTCATGAAGGTCTGCGTGGTCGTGTCCTTGACCACATCGGCCGCCGCTGCGACCGCCCCGCCATTGTCGAACATCGTATCCTCGCCTTCGAAACGTCGCTTAAGGTGCAATTATCCCGGTTCCGTGCGGCTTAAATGGGTCATCCAGGGGACGAATGCAATCGGGGGTCAGTCCTCCACAGCCGGCGGCAGGCCGGACACCCGCTCGATCCGCGGCGGATGCCCGGTCCACTCCAGGAACCGCACCAGGTCGTCGCGGGAAATCGCCGTCGTCATGGTGTTGACGAGCGGATGGTAGTTGAGGAGTGCGTGCTCCATCATCGCCGCGTCGAGCACGACGGTGACCCTGTGGTCGATGTCGTTGATGGCGCCGAAGGGGGTCACCGACCCCGGCGCCACGCCCCAGACCTCGCGCAGCAGGTCCGCCGAACCGAATGAAAACCGGCCCGAGGCGCCGAGCAGCCGGTGCAGGCCCTTCAGGTCGATGACCGCGTTCTCGAGCGCGACGACGAGGAAGAGCGCGGCCTTCTTGTCGCGCAGGAACAGGTTTTTGGTGTGCCCGCCGGGAATTTGCCCGCGCAGCTCGCGGCTCTGCTCGACGGTGAACAGCGGCGGATGCTTGATCGTCGCATGCTTGATGTTCAGCGCGTCGAGCGCGGCGAACAGGTCGTCGGGGGTCTTCGGGCTGGTGTCGGGCATCGGGATCGGGGCGGCTACCATTCTGGCGGGACAGGCGTTACCTAGCAGGTCTGGCGACATACGGCCGAGGAGATCGCATGCGTTTTCGATGGCTCGCTGCTCTTGCGTTCGGCGCGGCGGCGCTGACCTCGGGCCCTGCCGGCGCGCAGTTCTTCGGCCCGCCGCGGGCGCAAGGCCCCTGGTGCGCCGTCTACACCGAGGGCATGGGCGGCACCCGCTGGGATTGCACCTACCCGACGCTCGAATCCTGCGTCCCGACCATCCTCGCCGGGACCCGCGGCTTCTGTAACCCGAACCCGCGCTGGCAGGCGCCGGAACCCCGCCGGCATCGCAGAAAGCATTGACCTTTCGGGGCAAAGGGTTGTTGCCAAGCCGGGCCGGTTATGGCTATACGAACGGCCTTGGCGGCCGGCCACTTGCCGGCCAGAACTACCGGATGCGGGTGTAGCTCAGGGGTAGAGCACGACCTTGCCAAGGTCGGGGTCGAGGGTTCGAATCCCTTCGCCCGCTCCAATTCGCCCCTCGGGGCGCTCGCGGCCAAAGGCCGCTTCCCACGCAAATCGCAAGGCTCGGCTCGCTCCTGCGCGCGATGCGCGTTCGGCCCGTAAAGCAAACGGGCCGGAGCTGATCGCCCGGCCCGTCGCATCGAAACCTTTGCAGCGCGTCAGCGCGACGGGCCGAGCCGCTTCAGCGGCGAGCGGGCGATCAGGACGACCAGGATGCCGCCGAGCGCGATCTTCACCAGCGACGACAGCAGGAACGGGCTGACGCCGAAGGTCCACGCCTTGGCCGGGCCGATCAGATGCGCGAGCCACGCGCCGCCGACGGCGAGAATGATCAGCGTGCCGACGAGATTGACGAGGCCGGCGCGCAGGAAGCCCGCGCCAAGCCCGCGCTCGGCGAGCCAGCCGCACACATAGGCAGCGATGCAGAAGCCGACGAGATAGCCGCCGGTCGGCCCCATGAAATAGGCGAGCCCCGCGCCACGCGCCGGCGTGTTGGCGAACACCGGCAGGCCCATGAGGCCTTCAAGGACGTAGGCGGTGACGACCACGAAGCCGAGCCGCGAGCCGAGCGTCATAGCAATGACGATGACGGCGAGCGTCTGCATCGTCATCGGCACCGGCCAGAACGGGATCTGCGTCCGCGCCGATGCGGTCAGCAGCAGCGAACCGACGACGACCGCGCCGAGCACGCGTCCGGCGCGCGCGGCCCAATGGGCCGGGGCGGACGCCGCGTCATTCCTGAGTGAACTCATGTCCGGGATGTCCTTCATCAGCTTCAGCAACAGCCCCTTCCTAGACCAGCACAGGGCGCAGGGGTAGCCCTCCCCCGTCAGCCTTCCTTGACGTCCGCCACCTCGCCGCCGGTCATGCGGGCAAGCTCGGCGGCACTGGTGCGGAACACGTGCCGCGGCGAGCCGGCCGCCGCCCAGACCGGGTCAAGCGCCATCAGGTCGGCATCGATGAAGATGCGCGGCGGCTGTGCATGGCCGACCGGCGCGACGCCGCCAATGGCGAAGCCGGTGACGTCGCGCACCCAGCGGCCGTCGGCGGACTTCACCGGCTGGCCGAGGCGCGCCTCGATCTTCTTCGTGTCGACACGGTTCGCGCCGGAGGTGATCACCAGCACCACCTGCTCGCCGGAGCGCAGCACGATGGACTTGGCGATCTGCGCCACTTCGCAGCCGACGGCGTTGGCCGCGTCCTGTGCCGTGCGCGTGCCGTCCGGAAAAACATCGATCGTGTCGGGATGGCCGGCCGCGGAGAGCGCCGCGCGTACGCGTTCGACGGAATCGCTCATGTCGTGACCTCAGTACCCGGCCGCGAGCGCACCGCGCGAGCGGCTGTCGGCGGCGCCGACGTAACCCTGCGGGGTCACCTCGATGGAATTGGCGGAGGTGCGTGCCATGCTCGGCACCACGTTGTGCCCCCGCGCCTTCAACGCTGCGATCATGTCCGCGGGGAATCCGGGCTCGACCGTCACCTCGTCGGGCTGCCACTGATTGTGCAGCCGCGGCGCCTGCACCGCCTTGTCGATCGGCATTTTAAAATCGATCGCATTGACGATCACCTGAAGCACGGTGGTGATGATGCGGCTGCCGCCGGGCGTGCCTGTGACGATAAACGGCTTGCCGTCCTTGAGCACGATCGTCGGCGTCATCGAGGACAAAGGCTTCTTGCCCGGCCCAGGCAGATTGGCGGCGAAGCCGACGAGGCCATAAGCGTTGGCCGCGCCCGGCTTGGCGGTGAAATCGTCGAGCTCGTTGTTGAGCATGACGCCGGTGCCGTCGGCGATGAGGCCGAGGCCGTAGCTGAAATTCAGCGTGTAGGTGTTCGACACCGCGTTTCCATCACGGTCGATGACGGAGAAATGCGTGGTGTTGCGGCCCTCGACGTCGGGCGGCTTGCCGGCATGAACGTCGGCGGCCGGCGTCGCACGCGGCCCGATGCTGACGCGCAGGCGCGCGGCATAAGGTTTCGAGATCAAACCGGCGATCGGCATCTTCACCGTCTCGGGATCGCCCATGTAGACGGCGCGGTCGGCATAGGCGCGCTTCATCGCCTCGACCTCGTCATGCAGCGCTTCCTCGCGTGGCAGCTTCGCAAGGTCGAAGCCCTCGAGGATGTTGAGCATCTCGATGAGGTGCACGCCGCCCGAGGACGGCGGCGGCATCGACACGATGTCGTAGCCGCGATAGGTGCCGCGCACGACCGGACGCTCGACGGCGTGGTAGTTCGCGAGATCGTCGGCGCTCATGATGCCGCCCGCGTCCTTGACCGCGCGGACGATGTCGGCGGCGACGCTGCCCTTGTAGAAGGCGGCCGGCCCGTCCTTGGCGATGCCGCGCAACGTGTCCGCGAGATCGGGCTGGATCAAGCGATCGCCTTCGTGCAGCGGCTGGTCGCCGTTGAACAGGATGCTCGTCGTCGAGGACCAGCGCGCTAGGCGCTCGCGCGACTGCGGCAGCGAGTCGGCGAGATCGTCCTCGACCGGGAAGCCGTCCTGCGCGAGCCGGATCGCCGGCGCGATCAGATCGGCGAGCGTGAAACGGCCGGAGCCGTATTTCTGCTCGGCCATTGCAAGTCCCGCGACGGTCCCGGGCACGCCGACCGCGAGACCTGAGTCGCGCGACTTCTTCGGATCGGCATTGCCCTGCGCGTCGAGGAACATGGTCGGCGTCGCGGCGGCCGGCGCCACTTCGCGATAGTCGATCGATGTGTCGGTGCCTTTCGCGAGGTGGATGACCATGAAGCCGCCGCCGCCAATGTTGCCGGCGCGCGGATAGGTCACCGCCATCGCGAAGCCGACGGCAACAGCAGCGTCGACGGCATTGCCGCCGCGGTCGAGGATCTCGACGCCGATGCGCGCGGCGCGGCCCTCCTGCGCCACCACCATGCCGTCGCGCGCGAGCACGCCGGTGACCGGCGGGATCGAGGTGAACTGCCGCGCCGTGTAGTCCTGCGCCAGCGCGACGGCGGCGAAGAGGAAGGCGACGAACGCTGCGGCAACTGAAAAACTACGACGCATGTCTCTTGCTTTCACCTCTCCCCGCTTGCGGGGAGAGGTCGACTTCCGAGTGAAACGAGGAAGTCGGGTGAGGGGCGGTGAGATCGGCGACAGAGACGCCCCCTCACCCGGCTCGCGCCTGCCGGAGCTCGCCACCCTCTCCCCGCATGCGGGGAGAGGGAAAAAGATTACCTCGACATGCCGTGATAGACGGGGTTCGGCCGCATGTCGGTGGCGGACGCCACGCGGTTCGACATGTTGAAGAAGCCGACCACGGCGGAGATGTCCCAAATGTCGCGGTCGGAGAACCCGGCCTTACGCAAGCCTGCGCGATCCTCCTCCTCGACCGCCCATGGTTCGTTGGTCAGCTTCACCGCGAAGTCGAGCATGGCGCGATGGCGCTTCGACAGCCGCGCCGCGCGGTAGTTCATCACCATGTGCTCGCCGAGCATCGGATCGTTCGCATATTGCCGCACCGCCTGGCCGTGCGCGGTCAGGCAGTAGTAGCAGCGGTTCTGCGACGACACCGCCACCGCGATCATCTCGCGCTCGAGCTTGGACAGCCCG
>JBQCFB010000480.1:0-2899 GCA_051959715.1 Pseudolabrys sp. | reverse complement strand
CTGTTACTGGCCAACCATGCCGGGCGTGATCTCGCGCAGGATGCCGCGCAGGTAGTTGAGATCCTTGCCGCCGGTCTGCGTCGTGCCGGACTGGAAGTCGAACACCTTGCCGTCCTTGAGCCCGTAATTGGCGAGCCGCGTCACCTTGCGGTTCTTGTCGAAGTAGACGGCGACGACGCGCTGGTCGGTCACCTCGTAGGGCATGAAGGCGGCCGAGCGCTGCGACTTCTGCGAGATGTAATAGAAGACGTCGCCGTTGACGGTCGCGACCGTCGAGGGCGTGCCGAGCACGATCAGCACCTGGTCCTGGCTGGCGCCGATCGGGATCTGCTCGAGCGCGCCGGCCGGCACGACGTAGCCGCGCGACAGCGTCTCGCTCATGCCGAGCTGGCCGCATCCGGCGAGCGCGGTTGCGCCGAGGAGGGCGAAGGCCGCGAGCGCGGCGCGGCGGGGACGTCTGATCCTGAAAGCCAAACCTGGCATCCTCACTTTACGGCTTGCATCGGCCGACCCCATGACGTAACCGCGCGGCAGCGCGCCGTACGCCATTCGAAGCCGAAAGACCGATGATGTTGCCCCTGTTTCGCCGAAACCGGCAGCCCGACACCATTTCCAGCCTCTATGGCATGATCGTGGCGCAGGCGCGAACCCCGGTCTTCTACCGCGAATACGCCGTTCCCGATACCGTTGCCGGCCGTTTCGACCTGCTTCTCCTGCATCTGGCCCTCGTCGTCGAGCGCCTGATGCGCGAGGAGCCGGCCAAAGCCTTCGGGCAGGGGCTGTTCGACCGTTTCTGCACCGACATGGACGACAATCTGCGCGAAATGGGCATTGGCGACCTTTCGGTCCCCAAACACATGAAGCGGGTCGGCGAGGCCTTCTACGGCCGCTCCCAGGCCTACCAGGCTGCGCTCGCGGCCGCGGGCGACGGGGCACTGTCCGAGACCCTGATCCGCAACGTCTATGGCGGCGTGGCGCCTGCGCCCGCTGCGGTGGCCCGGCTCGGCGCCTATATCCGGCGGGTGGCCGAGGTTCTCGACCGTCATCCGGTGCCCGAACTGACCGCCGGGCGCATTGTCCTGCCGAACCCCGCAGCCGTTCCGGCCGAGCTTGAGCACGCCTCGGCAAGAGACTGACACCGATGGATAAAACAACCGAACTCTGGCGCGTGCCCGTGGCCGTGGAGGATATCCCGGACGCGGGACTTCATGTGGAACTTGAAGCGCCGGAAGAGGCGCGCGCGGCGCTCGCCGCCGTCGCCGGCCTGCGCAGCATCCCGGCATTGAAGGCGTCCTTCGATGTGAACCGGCGCGGCGCGGCCGTGCACGTCGCCGGCCGCGTCGAGGCCGTCGTCGGCCAGACCTGTGTCGTGACCTTGGAGCCGGTCGACAACCGCGTGTCGGAAGAGGTCGATCTCCTGTTCTCGCCGGACGTCGCGCCTGTCGCGGATGCGCCGGCGGAGGGGGGCCACAGCATCGGCCACACCGCCGACGAAGACGACGCCCCGGAGCCGCTCGTCGGCGACACGATCGATCTCGGCGCGGTGGCGACCGAGTTTCTGATGCTCGGCATCGATCCCTATCCGCGCAAGGACGGCGTCCGGTTCCAGGCGCCGCAGGCGGACAGCGACGGCGCGCATCCGTTCGCCGCGCTCGCCGCTCTCAAGAAGCCGCCCGAGGGCGGCACGCGGTCCTGATCGCGGCGCGAGTGGCGTCATGACACCTTCGGACAAGCGGCTTGTGCCCGCCGCCCCAGCGGCTATGGTCGCCGCCGTGAGAGGAATCCTTCCAGCCGGGTCGCCGGCGCCGGTGCCGACAGGGCTGTTCCATGCCCGATAAGGTCCGCATTGCGATCGACGCCATGGGCGGCGATCATGGCGCGTCCGTCGTGCTCCCGGGCGCCGATGTCTCGCTCACCCGCCATCCCGACATCGAGTATTTGCTGTTCGGCGATACCGCCGCCGTCGCCCCGGTGCTCGAGCGCCTGCCGCGGCTGAAAGCCGCGTCCCGCCTCGTCCACACCGATGTCGCCATCCGCATGGACGACAAGCCGAGCCAGGCGCTGCGCTATGGCCGGTGGAAGTCGTCCATGTGGCTCGCGCTCGACGCGGTGAAGAAGGGCGAGGCCGATGTCGCCGTCTCCGCCGGCAATACCGGCGCGCTGATGGCCATGGCGCGCTTCAATCTGAAGATGCTCGCCGGCATCGACCGCCCCGCCATCGCCGCCATCTGGCCGACGCTCAAGGGCGAGTCCGTGGTGCTCGACGTCGGCGCCTCGATCGGCGCCGATGAAGCGCACCTCATCAATCTCGCCGCCATGGGCAGCGCCATGGCGCGCATCCTTTTCGACATCGAGCGGCCGACCGTCGGCCTGCTCAATATCGGCGTCGAGGAAGTGAAGGGGCTCGAGCAGGTCCGCGAGGCCGGCCGCATCCTGCGCGAGACGCGCTTTCCCGATTTCGAGTATCACGGCTTCGTCGAGGGCGACGACATCGGCAAGGGCGTGGTCGACGTGGTCGTGACGGAAGGCTTCGCCGGCAACATCGCGCTCAAGACCGCGGAAGGCACGGCGCATCAACTGGCGAGCTATCTGCGCGCCGCCATGCGGCGCACCTGGGCGTCGCGGCTCGGCTACGTATTCGCGCGGCAAGCCTTCAATGCCCTGCGCGAGAAGATGGATCCGCGCAAATCCAACGGCGGCGTCTTCCTCGGGCTGAACGGCGTCGTCATCAAGAGTCACGGCGGCGCCGATGCAGAGGGCATCGCGTCCGCAATCGACGTGGGTTACGACATGGTGCGTTACGAATTGCTCGCCAAGATCGCGCATGCGATGGCGGGCGACCTCGAGGCTGCCAACGCGCGTCAGGCGAGCGGAGCGGCCTCGTGAGCGTCCTGCGTTC
>JBQCFB010000479.1:0-6018 GCA_051959715.1 Pseudolabrys sp. | reverse complement strand
ACCGAGCCGGCGATCTGCATCGCCGCGACGAGGCGCGTCGCATGCGACGCGGTCGGCCGCGGGCGCGGAGCGCCGTCATGCGTCCCGGGGGAATGCATGGGATCGCGGGTCGCCACCAGCATGGGAGGGGAGCCTCGGCTGTTTAAATCGCGCGTCGGAGACATCGGGGAACTTCGGGGGTAATTTGGGCCGGGATTGCGGCACAATCTGGGAAATAGCCCCCGTTCCCATATCGATTTGGTTAAGGAGCGGAGGCCCGGCGCAGCACGCTGACGAAAAATCCGTCCGTGTCGGTCGCCCGCGGCGTCATCAGGATGCCCTCGGCCGAGGCCCGCACCGCCTTGCCGAACAGGAACGCCCGTTCGCCCAGCGCCGCGGTGATCTCGGCCGCCGATGCCGCCGTGAAACCCGGATGGCGCGCCAGGAAACTCCGCACCTGCCCGCCGTTCTCGTCCGCCAGCACCGAACAGGTGATGTAGGCGATGCGGCCACCGGCCTTGAGCATCGGCACGGCGCGGTCGAGCACCTCGGCCTGATCCTTCATGCGCTGTTCCAGCGCGCCGGGGCGCATGCGCCACTTGGCGTCCGGATTGCGCCGCCACGCGCCCGTGCCCGTGCACGGCGCGTCGATGACGACGAGGTCCATATGACCTTTCAGATCGTCGATCTCGCCGCCGACCGACTTCGGCGTGCGCACCTGGACGTTGCGCGCGCCCGAGCGCTTGAGCCGGTCGTGGATCGGCGCGAGGCGGCGCTTGTCGTCGTCTGTCGCGAAGACCTGGCCCTTGTTCGCCATCATCGCCGCGAGCGCGAGCGTCTTGCCGCCGGCCCCGGCGCAGAGGTCGAGCACCTGCTCGCCGGGCTTGGCGCCGGCAAACAGTGCGGCAAGCTGCGAGCCCTCGTCCTGCACCTCGACGAGGCCTTTCAGGAAGGCCGGCTCGGCGTGCACGGCCGGGCTCTTGGCGTCGGCCGCGAGGCGGATGCGCAGGCCCCAGGGCGACCAGCGCGTCGGCTCGGGCTTGAGGTCGGCGAGCGCTTCCTCGGCCTGCTCGCGCTCGCCCTTGAGGGTGTTGGCGCGCAGGTCGAGCGGCGCGCGCGAGGCGAGCGCCGCGCCCTCCTCCGCCCGCTCGTCGCCGAACGAGGCGGCGAAGGCGGCATCGAGCCATTCCGGATAGTCGCCGGCGACGTGCGCGGGCGCGCCGGCAAGGTCGCCGGTCTCGAGCCGCTTGCGCTCGTCGTCGCTCAGCGGCTCCGGCGCAAAGCGCGCCCCGTCGGCGAGCCGTGCGATAGTCTCGGTGTCGAGGCCGCGTTCGCGCCTGAGCATGCCGAGCAGGACCGCGCGGGGTGTGTCGCCGCCCATGAGGAACGCGCTCGAGGCGCGCCGGCGCAGCGCGTCATAGACGAGCCCGGCAATGGCGGCCCGGTCGCCCGAGCCGGCGAAGCGGTGCGCCAACCCCCACGCCTTGAGCGCGTCGGCGGCGGGCCGGCGCTCGGCATCGATCGCGGCGATGACCTCGATGGCGGCGGAAAGACGGGCGGCGGGTGTCATGGGGCGCGACCTAGCCCCTCGACGCGCTCATTTCAACGGAAAAGCGCGCCGGCTCACGGCAGCCCGGTCAGGATCCGCACGATGAAGATCACCCACATGATCAGCAGCACCGTCAGGCCGAGGCCGAACAGCGGCCCGCGCTTGCGGATATTGTTGCTGGTCGTGTGCACGTAGGCATGAGCAAGCCGCGACAGCACGAAGATCCAGGCCAGCACCACGAAGATGACGTCGGCATGGTGCGTCATGATCGAGAGGATCGTGAGCACGTAGAACAGCATCGGGATTTCGAGCTGATTGTGCGCGGCATTGCCGACCTGGAGCACGTGCGGCGGCCAGTTCGGCTCGCGCAGCGCGATGTCGCGCATGTGGACCGAACGCGCGCGGAGCGCGCCCGTGCGCTGCCAGGCCATCCAGAACCACAGGCCGAAGGTCAGAAGGATTTGCACGAACATCGGCAGCAGCACGAAGCGAATATCCATGTCCCGGTCCTTGTCATTGCCGGCGCAAGCCGCGCGTATCGATGGACCCGTCTTTCCGCCGTCGCGGTGCGCCGTTAGGCTGCCGGTGCAAGTCCGAAGGAGACGCGTTCGATGCGCCGCTGTGTCAGCTATACGCTATTCGTTCTTCTGTGCACATGGATCGTTCCGGCCTCCGCCAAGGTCGAACGGTTCCCCGCGGCGTTCCAGACGCGGCACATCAAGACCGGCGACGCGACGCTCTACGTGCGCGTCGGCGGATCGGGCCCCGCGGTCGTGCTGCTGCACGGCTTCGGCGACACCGGCGACATGTGGGCGCCGGTCGCCAAGGTGCTCGTGAAGGACCACACCGTCATCGTGCCGGACCTGCGCGGCATGGGCCTGTCGTCGCATCCCCCCGGCGGCTACGACAAGAAGACGCAAGGTCAGGACATCGCCAGGGTGATGGACGCGCTCAAGGTCGAGAAGGCCGCGCTCGTGACCCACGACATCGGCAACATGGTCGGCTATGCGCTTGCCGCGCAATATCCCGCGCGCATCACGAAATGGGTCGTCATCGATGCGCCGCTGCCCGGCATCGGCCCGTGGGACGAGATCATCAAGTCGCCCCTGCTCTGGCACTTCAATTTCCGCGGACCCGACGTCGACCGGCTGGTGAAGGGCCGCGAGCGCATCTACCTCGACCGCTTCTACAACGAGCTGTCCGCCAACCCGAAGGCGATCGACGAGGCGACGCGGCGGCACTATGCGCGTCTCTACGCCCGTCCCGGCAACATGCACTACGCCTTCGAGCAGTTCGCGACGTTCAACACCAAGGACGTGGCGGACAACAAGGCGTTCGAAGCGAAGGGCAAGCTGCCCATGCCGATCCTCGCGCTCGGCGCCGATCACTCCTTCGGCGCGCAGCAGGCCGCTATCATGCGCGACGTCGGCAGCAACGTCGAAGGCGGCATCATCAAGAACTCCGGTCACTGGATCATGGAGGAGCAGCCGGCGCAGACGACGGCGACGATCGTCAAGTTCGTCGACGGCCGGTAGGCGCGCCCGCGTCTGCGCTCCGTTTGAACCGAACCGGCCGTCCGGGACACTCACGAGGGAGTGAGCCACCCGGGGGGCCGGAACGATGGTTTATGTGCTCGCATTCTTCGCCGCCATTGCCGGCGCGATCGGCGGATTCTTCGCCGGCGCCGCGATCGGCAGCGTCGCCGCGACGGCTTTCGGCGTCTCCGCCTTCGAGGGCGGCGCCGGTTATTTCGCGGCCTTTGTCTTCGGTCTGCCGGGCGGGTTGACCGGCTTCACCATCGGGCTGTGGCTGGCATTCCGCTTCGGCGGCGGCCATCGCGGCTTTTCCGCCATCGCCGGACGCAGCGTCATCGTCATCGTCGCGATCGTCGTCGCGGCCACGCTCGGCGTGCAGCTTCGCTTCGCCACATCCGACGACTTTCCCGGCGGCGCCTCGCCGCAAATGGATTTCGAGATCCGCCTGCCCGCGAACGCCGTCATCACCGGCAAGCAGGGCGGCGATATCGAGATGCAGGCCGGCTCGCAGCGCAGCGGCGGCCTGTTGCGCGACGAATGGCTGCGCCGCGATGGGGACCGGCCGGTGCTCGTCGGTTTCGTGTCGCTCTATACGCGGACGTCGCAGCGCATGCTGGTCGTGTCGCGCCCCGGCGAACCGAAGCTGCTGTTTGCCATCCGCCTCTCCGCCACGCCGGCGACGTCGGACGCGTACGGCGACTGGCAACGCGTCGACTTCATCGACGACATGAAGGCGGATACTGCGCCCCGCGCGCCGAAGCCGACCGAGACTTTCGATATCCGCTACCGCGTGCCCAATCCCTGAAGGCGATTTCCCGCCATACACTTAAAACGGGAAATACCTATTGCGCTCTAGGATCGGCTGTGGCGAGATGCGCGCGCCGATTTCGGGGAACGCAGCATGGATATCAACGATATCATTCGCTCGATCGTCCTGGCCGGACTCTCGGAAGCGCCGAAGATCGGCTGGCTGCTCTCGTCTCTGGTCGGCTCGCTGTGGCCGGAGTCGGCGGAGGACATCTGGGACGAAATCGAGTCGAAGGTCGAAGCGCTTATCCAGCAGCAGCTCGCCCAGTACGAGTATCAGCAGATCCAGCAGGATCTGACCGGGCTGCAGAACGTCATCAACGACTACACATCGGCAGTCGCCACGTCGCAGTCCGACCCGAGCTTGATATCGCAGTACTGGGTCTCCGCGGCCACCCAGTTCGATTCGGTGCGTCCGCACTTCATGGCGCAGGGGTATGAGGTCCTTCTGCTGCCGCTGATGGCGCAGATGGCCAACCTGCATCTGTCGCTGATCCGCGACGGCATCCAGTTCGGCGCGAAGTGGGGATGGACGGCGGCCGAAGTCGCCGCCCAGGAAACCAAGATCGGGCAGCTCATTTCCACGTATTCGGATTGGGCCAGCACCTGGTATCAAAATGGACTGGCGACCTATGGCGGCTCAGGCTGGCCCGCGCAGAACACCTACATCCGGCAAATGACTCTCGGCGTCACCGACTTCGCCTATTACTGGTCGTCGTTCGATCCGGCGAAAAATCCCGGAAACAAGACGCTGCCGTGTCCGACGCGCGAAATCTATTCCGATCCGATCGGCTATGAGCAGGACTATCCCATCGTTCCGGTGGTGGCGCCGCCGACACGGCTCAGCAACGTCGCCTTCTACGGTTTCGATTTCATCGGGCAAGTGCCGATCATGGTTGGCGCGCAGAACGCGTATGACGGCACCTGGGGCCCGGCCATGGGCTACATCAATAACCCCGGCGTCACCTCGGCGCCGCCGCTCGGCTGGAACGGCGCGATCGCGCATGACAATCCGATCGTCATTGCAGGCGGGAGCGCCGGCCCCGGCGGCTCCCAGAACGGCGGCTGGACCTCGATCTGGCTCCAATTCAAGGATGGCAGCAAGATCTTCGCGGGCAACACAAACGCCGCGAACACCTACACGCTGCAATTCGACGGCCATATCCTGTCGAGCGTGACGGTGTTGCAGCCCGATCCCCAAACCGGATTCATTCCGGACGGGGTCGTGTACGGCTTCCGTTTCGAAGACGCTTATTAGCGCCGCCCGGCAGATGCGCGGCGCCGGTCACGCCGCGCACGCGATCACTACACCCTGCTCGGATAGTTCGGGCTCTCGCGCGTGATGGTCACGTCGTGGACGTGGCTCTCGCGCAGGCCCGCGCCGGTGATGCGCACGAACTCCGCGCGCTGGTGCAGCGTGACGATGTCCTTGGCGCCGACAGAGCCCATGGCGGCGCGCAAGCCGCCGGTGAGCTGGTGCAGCACGGTGGAGGCCGAACCCTTGTACGCCACCTGCCCCTCGACGCCTTCCGGCACGAGCTTCAGGCTATCCTTGATGTCCTGCTGGAAGTAGCGGTTGGCCGAGCCGCGTGACATCGCGCCGACCGAGCCCATGCCGCGATAAGTCTTGTATGAGCGGCCCTGATAGAGGAACACCTCGCCCGGCGTCTCGTCGGTGCCGGCGAGCAGCGAGCCAACCATGGCGCAGTCGGCGCCGGCCGAGATCGCCTTGGCGAGATCGCCGGAGTACTTGATGCCGCCATCGGCGATCACCGGCGTGCCGGTCGCGCGCGCGGCATCGACGCAATCCATGATCGCGGTCAACTGCGGCACGCCGACGCCGGCGACGATGCGCGTCGTGCAGATCGAGCCCGGGCCGATGCCGACCTTGATGGCGTCCGCGCCACTCTCGATCAGCGCCTTGGCGCCGTCGGACGTCGCGACATTGCCGGCGACCACCTGCACGGCGTTCGACAGCTTCTTGATGCGCGTGACGGCGTCGAGCACGAGGCGCGAATGGCCGTGCGCGGTGTCGACCACGACGAGGTCGACGCCGGCGGCGATCAGCGCCTCGGTGCGCGTGAAGCCCTTGTCGCCGACCGTCGTCGCGGCGGCGACGCGCAGGCGGCCCTGCTCGTCCTTGCAGGC
>JBQCFB010000478.1:0-5075 GCA_051959715.1 Pseudolabrys sp. | reverse complement strand
TCCGCTCCGGCCGAGGGCGCCATCATGAGGCGTCAGGATGGCGGGGGCGGATGCGGTGCCCGCGGTCCCGTCTCGCAAACGGGGTCCCGGGCGGCGACGGGGCTCCACTCCCGGGCACTAAGACCCGGTGCCAGGAGCTGGCTGACGGGCGTGGCTGGTCCACGTTCCGAAAGCGTGGCCCGTACGCTGTACTGACACCGCTGTGGCGCGCCGAGAGGCGCCCGCATGCTTCGAGAGGAGCGTGCGGCTTACGGAAAAAGTGTCGCGCCTCATCGGCGCGCCGCACCCTCGGCATTACAGCCGAGAAAAGGGGAAGGCCGGCTCACCCGGGGCCGTTCAAACAACACGGGCGATCACCCATGGCCGGTGCGATGACGGGAGAGGGGCGCGTGTCAGAGTTTTCGTTCGTTCCCGTGACGGCGGGAATCCGGTTGGGCGTCTCAGCGCTGGGTCCCCGCTTTCGCGGGGACGAACGGAGAAGAGTTCGGTGCCTGTCTCAGGACGACGCGGCCGGGTAACACTATCCCGACCTTCGAGTTGACATTTTCCCCGTGCTACTAGCCTCTTACGGGACCACGGGCCGGGCAGGCCCGAACCACTTAAGTCCTTGGGCGATCTCGATGTTCGGCACATTCCGCGGAACCCGCTGGCTGCTTGGGACGCTGCTCGTCGCAGCCCTCGAGGCAACCTGCCTGTTCGCGGTCGAAATCGCCGTCACGACGCCGGCGCAGGCGCAGTTCTGGAATAGCTGGGGCGGCGGCTCGTCGCAGCCGCGCCGCGCGGCGCGGCCGTCACGCTCGGGCGGCTTCTTCAACAACCTGTTCGGTCCCGATTCCGCGCCCTATCCGGAGCGCGACTACGGCGAGCCGCGGCATCAGGGGCCGGCCGAAGGCGGCGCCAAGGCGCCGCCGCCGCCGCGCAAGGACGCCAAGACCGGCGCCGACCAGGTTCAGCCGACGACGTCGGTTCTCGTCATGGGCGACGGCATGGCCGACTGGCTGGCCTACGGCCTCGAGGACGCGTTCTCCGACGCGCCCGAGATCGCCATCATCCGCAAGAACAGGACGGTCTCCGGCCTCTTGCGCTACGACACCAACCCGAAGGACGACCAGGACTGGTGGCACGTCGCGCGCGAGATTTTGAATCAGGAGAAGGCCAATTACGTCGTGATGATGCTCGGCGTCTCCGACCGCCAGAACATCCGCGAGCGCGATCTCGCCAAGGAAGCCGAGAAGAGCGCCAAGGAAGAGCAGGACAAGAAGGACGCGGCGGCCAAGCCCGGCGAGCAGGGCAAGGACGGCGATAAAGCGGGTGACAAGACCGAGAAGAGCGCCGACGCCAACACCGAAAAGCCCGGCGCCAAGCCGAACAAGCCGGCCAACGGCGTCGTCGAATTCCAGAGCGAGCAGTGGGAGCGCATCTACACCCGCCGCATCGACGACACCATCGCCGCGCTCAAGTCGAAGGGCGTGCCGGTGTTTTGGGTCGGGCTGCCGCCGATCCGCGGCACCAAGTCGACGTCGGAAGCGAGCTATCTCAACAATCTCTATCGGCAGCGCGCCGAGCGCGCCGGCATCGTCTACATCGACGTGTGGGACGGCTTCGTCGACGAGGCCGGCAAGTTCACGACCTTCGGTCCCGACTATGAGGGCCAGAAGCGCCGCCTGCGCTCGGCCGACGGCGTCTTCTTCACCAAATACGGCGCGCGCAAGCTCGCGCACTATGTCGAGCGCGAAATCCGCCGCTACATGTCGAACCGCATCGTCGCTTTGCCGAGCGCGCCGGCATCGTCTACATCGACGTGTGGGACGGCTTCGTCGACGAGGCCGGCAAGTTCACGACCTTCGGTCCGGACTATGAAGGCCAGAAGCGCCGCCTGCGCTCGGCCGACGGCGTGTTTTTCACCAAGTACGGCGCGCGCAAGCTCGCGCATTACGTCGAGCGCGAGATCCGTCGCTACATGTCGAACCGCATCGTGGCGCTGCCGACCGCGCCGGCCGCGCCGACCGTGGAGCCGGGCAAGCCGGCGCAGCGCCCGCTCGCCGGTCCCGTCGTGCCGCTGACGGTGACCGCGCCGGCCAGCGAGGACCTGCTCGGCGGCGCGCAGGCCACGCGCGTGCATGGCGACGCGATCGCCTCGCAGGTGCTGGTCAAGGGCGAGGCCATCTCGCCGCAGCGCGGCCGCGCCGACGATTTCGCCTGGCCGCCCGGCAGTGCGCTGCGGGTCGAGCCGATTGCAGCGCCTGCCGCGGCATCCGCGCCGGCGAAGAAGTCTGAATCGCTCGCCGTGCCCGGCGCTCCGGCTGCGGCCGCTATCGCGCCAGGAGCGACGCCTTCGCCGGCTGCAGCCGCCACGCCGGTGCTGTCGATCGTGGCGCCGGAGGCTGAGCAGTCGCAGGCCGCAGCCGAATCGAAGGAGCTCTCGAACCCGGCAGAGGACGCGAAGCATAAGCCGAAGATGGCCCGCGAGGTCGAGACCGAGCGCCGTAACGCCGGGCCACCGGCCCCGCGCAATGTGGAGCGTTCGGATAACGAGCTGTTCGGGCGCGGCGGATTGTTCGGGATATTCCGCTAGGGTTCGTGCCTTAACGCCCGCCGCCGCCGCCGCCGCCGCCGCCCCCCCCGCCACCATTGAAGGTCGCTTCGATCTCCGCGTCGGTGCGGCCGCGCAACGACAGCGCCCGAGGCTGCGCGCTCCTCGGATCGCACTGATCCCACCATCCGTAGCCGTGGATGCCGGTCGCGACCCAGCAGAACTTGCCCTGCCTGACCGGACTGCCGGCCTCATGCGGCATCGGATTGGCACTGGCGGACGCGGTCATCGCGGTCGCGCCGAGACATGCCAGAATTGCGAGCTTTTTCATGATGCACTCCCTGCGAAGCGCGTTGCTGACGGCGCCGGCGCCGCTTCAATTGCGCCCGGGGCATGCATGGGTGGTTCGGCGCAGGGAGCCGGTTCACGCCGCCGGGCGCGGGGCGACGAATTTATGCGATTTTGATGGTGCAGCTGGCCTGGCGCGCGGCAAGCCCGCGCAGGGCAGATTTCAGGCGCGGCGCGGCATAGTCGAGAAAAGCCCTGATTTTCAGAGGTAAATGCGGTCCCGCCTCGTAGATCAGGTGTACGGCCTTCGGCGCGGAACGGAATTTCTCCAGCACCAGAACGAGCGCGCCGGCGCGGCGCGGCGCATCGATCTGATAATCAAGCATGCGCGTCAGGCCGAGTCCGGCGACGGCGGCGTCGGTCGCGGCCTCGGCGGTCGAGACGATCAGGCGCGAATGGATCGGCACCGCCTTTTCCGTCTTGCCGATGTGGAACGTCCAGCGCTGCGCCGACAGCGTATTCTCGAACGTGACGCAGTCATGGTCCTTCAGGTCGTCGGGGGTGTGCGGCGTGCCGCGCCGCGCCAGGTAGGCGGGGCTCGCGCACACGACGCGGCGCACGGTTCCCACCTTCTTTGCAACCAGGCTGAGATCGTCGAGGTCGCCGACGCGGAGGCCGATGTCGATCTTCTCCTGGATCATGTTGAGGCGGCGGTCAGCGAGCATCAGCCGCACGTCCATGCTCGGATGCTCGGCGAGGAATTGCGCGACCACCGGCAACAGATAAAGGCGGCCGAGCGCGATCGGCGCCGACAGAACGAGCTCACCGCGCAGCTCCCTGCTGTCGCCCGACACGTCGCGCTCCGCCGCGGCCACGTCGGCAAGGATGCGCCGTGCCGCGGTGACAAAGGCGTGGCCCGCATCGGTGAGCACGACGCTGCGGTTCGAGCGCATCAGCAGGCGCGCGTTCAGGTGCGCCTCGAGCTCCGACACCTTGCGGCTGACGGTGGCGAGCGGCGCTTTCAGCTTGCGCGACGCCGCCGAAAGGCTTCCGGCCTCGGCGACCGCGAGCAAGACCGACATGGCGTCGAGCCGATCCATCGCTGCTTTCCAGAATCCGGAAGGAGCCCTCTTGCCCGGCCAGCATAGCCGAGGCGGCCGAACTTCTTCTAGCCTCCGTGCACCCCTAACCGGAAGGAGACGACATGACGCGTGCAATGCTTGCGGTTGCGATCGTCGCGATGCTGTTCGCGCCGGCCCGCGCCGAGACGCCGGACCTGCGCGGCACCTGGACCCTCGTCTCGTCGGTCACCGACAAGGACGGCAAGAAATCCGAGCAGTTCGGCCATGGCGCCACCGGGATGATGAGCCTCGATTCCGGCGGGCGTTTCATGCTGACGATCATCGGGCCCGACCTGCCGAAATTCGCCTCCGGCAACCGCGCCGGCGGCACGGCGGAGGAGAACAAGGCGGTGGTGGGCAAGAGCATCGCCATGCTCGGCACCTACGTGCACGACGCGGCGGGCAAGACGCTGACCTTCAAGGTCGAGAGCGCGAGCTTCCCCAACTGGAACGGTACGGTGCAGACGCGCAAGATCGTCACCGCGACCGCCGACGAACTGAAATACATCACGGCGACCGCGTCGAGCGGCGGCGTCGGCACGGTGACCTGGAAACGGGTGAAGTGAGCGCGGCGAGGGGCCGCCGTCAGTCCTGCACGATCAGCATCAGGAAGGCGGCGAACAGGATGACGTGCACCGCGCCCTGGAGGACGTTGGTGCGGCCGGAGGCGAAGGTGACGACGCTCACGGCCAGCGTGAGGATCAGGACCACGTCGTTGGCGCCGTTGAGCCCGAAATGGATCTCGTGGTCGGTGAGATGGCTGACCGCCAGCATCGCCGGCACGGTAAGGCCCGTTGTCGACAGCACCGAGCCGAGCGAGATGTTGATCGAGCGCTGAAGGTGGTTCGCGGTCGCTGCGCGGATCGCGCCGATCGCCTCCGGGGTCGCCACCAGCATGGCGATGACGACGCCGCCGAGCGCGGCGGGCCAGCGCAGCGTCTCGATGAGATAATCGATCGGCCGCGCCAGTTGTTCGGCGAGGAACACGACCGGCAGGATGTAGGCGATCAGCAGCAGCGCGTGCCAGGCGAGCGAGGGCGTGGCGTGGTGGCCGTGCGAGACCGGCTCGTCGCCCTCGGTGAAATAGCCGCGGTGACGGCCCGTCTGCACGGCGAGGAACGCGATGTAGAGCC
>JBQCFB010000477.1:0-8610 GCA_051959715.1 Pseudolabrys sp. | reverse complement strand
TCCGTGACCGAGACGCGCAGATAGGTGATGGCGCGGGCGAACGGATCGACCAACGGCCGCGGGCTGACGCCGGCGCGGTCGAAATCGGTCAATGCGTGCTGATCGGCTGCTGCCATCCGGGTTCCCGTGAAGCGGAATGCTGTGCCCGCCGCCGACTACATATAGGAACTACAGCCGGCAAAGGCCATACGGGCCATTCCGGATGCGAAACGGCCCGCGCCGGTGAGGGACGCGGGCCGTTTTATCCAGGGGAGCTTACGAGGCGTCAGCGCTGCTGCGGCGGCGGAGCGGACGGCCAGGGCGAGCCAGCCGCGGCCGGAGCGGCTGCGGTCGGGGCAGGCGCCGGGGCCTGCGCCGCAGGCTTTGCGGCGGGCTTGGCAGCCGCGGGCTTGGCAGGCTTCTTGGCGGCGGGGCGGGCGCGGCGCGCCGGCTTCTTCACCGGCTTCGGCGGCGGCGGCGCCGGCGACAATTCGGCCAGAACCGGGTTCGGGCGAAGCTGCGGCGTCGAGCCGGTCGTGCTGATCACTTCGAGCTGATCGGTCTCGGGCAGATAGCCGTTGAGCGAGAAGGTCACGGTCTGCGGCGCGTCGGAGGGGAGGGCCAGCGCGCACGGCGTCTTGCAGGTCTGGCCGCTCGCGGTCTTGACGTCGGCGCCCGGCGGCTCTGACTCGAAGCGCACAGTGTCCATCACCGGACCAGGCTTCAATCCGTCGAGGCTCATCCAGTCGGGCGTCGAAGAGCACGCTGCAAGTGCAAGCGCACTGCCGACGATGGCAATCACTCGGTACATAGTCGAATCCCCACGCAAGCGGCACACAAATCCCGCCCGGCGGCAAGATACGGTTGTTGGCACGTTGGTGCAATCATCTCGATCCCGTTAACCTTACCGCGTTAACCATATTGTCGCCTCAATTTCAATTCTGGGCCGATAGCGAGGCGATTTCGCCGGGCAATTGCTTAAAGTGACTGATCACGCGGTCCGGCGCGAATGTCGCCACCGGTTCCTCGCTGTAGCCGAAATCGACGGCGATCACCGGAATGCCGGCTGCGCGGGCGGTGCGGATGTCGGTCACGGAATCTCCGATCATCACTGCGTCAGCCAGCGTACCACCGGCGGCGGTGATCGTGCGTCGCAGGACTTCCGGGTCCGGCTTCTGGATACCGAACGTGTCCTGACCGCAAATCACTTCGAAGCGGTCGGCGAGATCGAGCGCGCGCAAGAGCAGCACCGACAGTCGTTCGAGCTTGTTGGTGCACACTGCGAAACGATGCCCGCGAGCGCGAAGGTCCTCGAGCGCGTCGATCACGCCAGGGAAGGGGCGCGAGCGCACCGCGATGTGGTCGGTGTAGTGCGCGAGGAAATCGCCGAACAGACGGTTCATCAATTCCGGCGTTGCCGCGCGCCCGTCTGCTTCGAGCCCCCGCGCCAGCATCGCCTTGGCGCCGCCGCCGATCATCATGCGTGCGCTGTCATAGGGAACGGTCGGCAGGCCCTCGCGGCTCAGCACGACATTGAGCGTATCGACGAGGTCGGGGGCGGTGTCGACGAGCGTGCCGTCGAGATCGAAGACGAGGAGCGGGGCGGGCATGCCTTTTGGCTACCGGCGGCGCGGGCTCCATG
The DNA here is from genome assembly GCA_051959715.1 of Pseudolabrys sp. GTDB lineage: Bacteria > Pseudomonadota > Alphaproteobacteria > Rhizobiales > Xanthobacteraceae > Pseudolabrys. The sequence continues at coordinate 6,989 of JBQCFB010000477.1, read as the reverse complement.
CAAGCCCTCGTCCGGAAGCCCGCGCAAAGCGGCGATTTCCTGCTATTCAGGCCTGCCAATCGAGGCTAGATAGGCGGAACCTGCTTCCGCTCCCCACAACCGGTCGTCGCGATGCCGATGGATGCCGAGCAATTCAAACGTGCAGCCGCAGCGAAGGCGCTCGAGCTCGTGCGCCCCGGCATGCGCCTTGGGCTCGGCACCGGCTCGACCGCCAAGCATTTTGTGGCGCTGCTGGGCGAGCACGTACGTAATGGTCTCGATGTCGTCGGCGTGCCGACCTCGGAGGCGACCCATGCCGACGCCCTCGCGGCCGGCATCCCGCTCGCCACCCTCGACGAATTGCCCGAGCTCGATCTGACCGTGGACGGCGCCGACGAGATCGCGCCCGACCTCGCGCTCATCAAGGGCGGCGGCGGCGCGCTCCTGCGCGAGAAGATCGTCGCCGCAGCCTCCACGCGCATGGTCGTCATCGCCGACGAGAGCAAATGCGTGCCGGTGCTCGGCCGCTTCCCGCTGCCGGTCGAGGTCGCCCCGTTCGGCGCCGGCGCGACGCTGCGGGCCGTGCACGCCGCCATCGCCTCCGTCCAGACGCCTGCGCCGCTCGACTTCCGCAAGGGCCGCGACGGCCATGCTTTCGTCACGGATGGCGGCCACTGGATCATCGACGCGCCGCTCGGCCGAATCGAGGATCCGGCCCGGCTGGCGCGCGCGCTGGCCGCCGTTCCGGGGGTCATGGAGCACGGTCTTTTTGTCGGACTTGCCGCGCTGGCGATCGTCGGCGGACCCGATGGGGTCCGCACGATCGGGCGCGGCTGATGCATAGCCAGATGGAGCAACGATGAGAAACCTTCTGCGAGCCATGAACCGCGCGCTTTCGGCGGGCGCGGTGGCGATCGCGCTCTTGGCCGCTCCGGCGGCCCAGGCGCAGGGTCCGCAACCTTCCGCCGCGGCGCTCGCGACCGCCAAGCAGCTCGTCGAGGTCACCGGCGCGACGGCCCTGTTCAGCCCGCTGATCGCCGGCGTCGTCGAGCAGTCGAAGATCCTCTTCCTCCAGCAGAACCCGATGCTGCAGAAGGATCTCAACGAGATCGCCGAGAAGATGCGCACCGATCTCCAGCCGCGCTTCGAGGAGGTCATCAACGAGATCGCCCGCCAGTACGCGACGCACTTCACGGAAGCCGAGCTCAAGGAGATCCTCACCTTCTACCAGTCGGCCGCCGGCAAGAAGATGCTCCAGGAGCAGCCGAAGGTCGTGAACGGCAGCATGCAGTTCGCGCAGGACTGGGCGAACAAGCTGTCGACCGAAGTGACGGCGAAGATGCGCGACGAACTCAAGAAGAGGGGCCACCCGATGTGACGCGTCGCGCCGGACGAGAGGCCGGCGCGGCAGCGGTGAAAGGCCTTTGAGAATGGCGAAGCACGAAGTCGACTTGTTCGTGATCGGAGCGGGCTCCGGCGGCGTGCGCGCCGCCCGTGTTGCGGCCGCGCACGGCGCGCGCGTGATGATCGCGGAGGAATTCCGCGTCGGCGGCACCTGCGTCATCCGCGGCTGCGTGCCCAAGAAGCTGCTCGTCTACGCCTCGCGCTTCGCCGACGACTTCGAGGACGCGGCCGGCTTCGGCTGGACTGTCGAGAAGCCGGTCTTTTCCTGGCCGACCCTGATCGCCAACAAGGACCGCGAGATCGCCCGCCTCGAGGCCGCCTATACCGCGACGCTCGACCGCTGGAAGGTCGAGTTGCGCCGGACCCGCGCCGTGTTCGAGGACGCGCACACGGTGCGGCTTGCCGACGGCACGCGCGTCAGCGCCGACACGATCCTGATCGCCACCGGCGCCTGGCCGCATTTCGGGCCGGACATCCCCGGCCTCGAGCACGTCATCTCCTCGAACGAGGCGCTGCATCTGCCCGAACTGCCCAGGCGCATCGTCATCCAGGGCGGCGGCTACATCGCGCTCGAATTCGCCTGCATCTTCGCCGGTCTCGGCAGCAAGGTGACCGTCGTCTATCGCGGCGAGAACATCCTGCGCGGCTTCGACGACGACGTGCGCGAGCATTTGCGCAACGAGATGCAGGCGCGCGGCATCGACGTCATGTGCGGCCACACCGTGACCGCGGTCGACAAGGCGGACGATGCGTTCGCGGTGCGCCTCTCCGACGGCAGGTCGATCCCCTGCGACAAGGTGATGTTTGCGATCGGGCGCCGTCCGAACGTGATGGGTCTCGGCATCGACAAGCTCGGCTGCAAGATCCACGAGCACGGCGGCATCGACGTCGACGAATATTCGCGCACGGCCATTCCGAACATCTACGCCGTCGGCGACGTCACCAACCGCGTCAATCTCACGCCGGTGGCGATCCGCGAAGGCCACGCCTTCGCCGATACGGTGTTCGGCAAGAAGCCGACGCGCGTCGACCATGCCGACGTTCCGACCGCCGTCTTCACCGAACCGGAAGTCGGCGTCATCGGCCTGACCGAAGCGCAGGCGCGGGCGGAGTTCGACGTCGTCGACGTCTACAAGACCTCGTTCCGGCCGATGAAGGCGACCCTGTCGGGCCGGCAGACCCGCTCGTTCATGAAATTGCTGGTCGACGGCGTCACCGGGCGGGTGGTCGGCTGCCATCTGGTCGGTCCGGACGCCGGTGAGCTGATCCAGGTCATCGGCATCGCGGTCAAGATGGGCGCGACCAAGGCCGATTTCGACGCCACCATGGCCGTGCACCCCACGGCGGCCGAGGAATTGGTCACGATGCGCGAGAAAGCCATGACCTACAGGCGGCAGGCGGCGGAGTAGCCGTTAAGGTTTGGCGCCCCGAAAATGTGGTACCGGCGGGCGGGGGCGGTGTATAAGGCCGCCCTTGAGCGTTGGAGTATGCCGTCATGTCCGAGCGTTGGACGCCCGATAGCTGGCGCCGCAAGCCGATCCAGCAGGTCCCGGACTATCCGGACCGGCAGGGGCTGGCCGATGTCGAGAAACAGCTTTCGACCTTTCCGCCGCTGGTTTTTGCAGGTGAGGCCCGCAGCCTGAAGAAGCGGCTGGCGCGTGTCGCCGCCGGCGAGGCTTTCCTGCTCCAGGGCGGCGATTGCGCGGAGAGCTTCGCCGAGCACGGCCCCGACAACATTCGCGACTTCTTCCGCAGCTTCCTCCAGATGGCGGTGGTTTTGACCTATGCCGCGGCCTCGCCCGTGGTGAAGGTCGGCCGCATTGCCGGGCAGTTCGCGAAGCCGCGCTCCTCACCGGTCGAGAAGCGCGACGGTCTCGAATTGCCGAGCTATCGCGGCGACATCATCAACGACTTCGCGTTCACGCCGGAGTCGCGCACGCCCGATCCGCGCCGGCAGGTCGAGGCCTATCGCCAGTCGGCGGCGACCTTGAACCTGCTGCGCGCCTTCGCGAACGGCGGCTACGCCAATCTCGCCAGTGTGCGTCAGTGGATGCTCGGCTTCGTCAAGGACAGTCCGCAGTCGCGGCGCTATGTCGAATTGTCGGACCGCATCGGCGAGGCGCTCGGCTTCATGCAGGCCTGCGGCCTCGATCTCGAGAGCCATCCGGAACTGCGCACGACCGAGTTCTTCACCAGCCACGAGGCGCTGCTGCTCGGCTTCGAGCAGGCGCTGACCCGCGTCGACTCGACCACGGGCGACTGGTACGCGACCTCGGGCCACATGCTCTGGATCGGCGACCGCACGCGCCAGTTCGATCACGCGCACATCGAATATGCGCGCGGCGTGAAGAACCCGATCGGCCTGAAGTGCGGCCCGTCGCTCAAGACCGACGACCTCTTGCGCCTCATCGACCTGCTCAATCCCGACAACGAGCCGGGCCGGCTGACGCTGATCGGCCGCTTCGGCGCCGAGAAGGTCGGCGAGTATCTGCCGGCGCTGGTGCGCGCGGTGAAGCGCGAGGGGCGCGTCGTCGTCTGGTCGTGCGATCCGATGCACGGCAACACGATCACGTCCGCTTCGGGTTACAAGACGCGGCCGTTCGACCTCATTCTGAAAGAGGTGCGCGGCTTCTTCGACGTGCATCAGGCCGAAGGCACGTATGCCGGCGGCGTGCACCTGGAGATGACCGGGCAGAACGTCACCGAATGCACCGGCGGCGCGCGCGCCATCACCGACGCCGATCTCAACGACCGCTATCACACGGTCTGCGATCCGCGGCTCAACGCCGAGCAGGCGATCGAGGTCGCCTTCCTGCTCGCCGAACTGCTCAAGAAGGAGCGGGCGAGCCGCGCGCGTCCGCTGCCGGCCGCTGCCGGGCTCTGACGGCAGGCACGATGCGAATTGAAACGGCCGCGCCTCGCGCGGCCGTTTTGGTTTTGCGGCCGCGCTTTATCGCCTCCTTAACGATGCGGCCGGTTCCATCGCATTTTCATTGAACGCGTAACGAACGTGCAAATCCTTCCCGCAAAACTGACGGCTGTACTCGACGGGAAGGCGCCATGTTCAAGACCGCGACAATCCTCGCACTCGCCGCGGCGCTCGCCGTCCCGGCGGCGCATGCGGCGGCGACCAACCCGTTCATCATCGAAGCGGAGCAGCCGTCCTTCACCACCACCGTATCCGCCCGTTACTGGTACGGCATGGGCTCGACGTCGAAGAATCTCTACGGCCTGTCGCGCGACCTGCTCAATTCGCGGCTCAGCTATACGGACCTGCAAACCCATACGGCCGAAGTCGTTCTCCGCGTCGATCATGAGAGCGGGCTGTTCTGGAAGGGCTATGCCGGCTTCGGCGCGGTGACCGGCGGCAATTTGCAGGACGAGGATTTCCCGCCGGCCATTTCGCCCTATTCGAGCACCAACTCGACGCTGCAAACCCAGACGCTCGGCTATCTGTCGACCGACTTCGGGGGCGCGCTCCTGCGCGGACGCGATTTCCGGTTCGACGCGTTCGCCGGCTATCACTACCTGCACATGCGCCTGAAGGCGTTCGGCTGCACGCAGACCGCCGGCAACACGTCGATCTGCACGCCGACCGTGCCCGACAGCGTCGCCGGCATCGTCGAGGACGACAACTGGCACGCGGTGCGGCTCGGGCTCGCGGCCGACATTCCGGTCGTCGACAAGCTGCGCCTCAATGTCGAGGGCGCCTATCTGCCCTTCGTCTGGCTGGTCGGTACCGACAATCACCTGCTACGCCCGGACCTCAACGGCCCGATCCCGGAGGACGGCAATGGCTGGGGCTATCAGATCGAGGCGACGCTGACCTATCCCGTCACCGACGCCTTCACGATCGGCGTCGGCGGCCGCTACTGGCACATGCAGACCAAGGGCAATGCCGACTTCTCGAATTCCGGCGGCACCACCCAGCCGCTCGACTTCAAGCTCGACCTCTACGGCGTCTACCTGCAAGGCGGCTACCGCTTCGACGGGTTCTGACGGGGAACTGCCCTGCGCGGCGGCCATTGCCCGAAGCGAGGCCGAAGCGGTACAGGTTGGGCATGAACGGGGCCCCCACCAATCGACTGGCGATCGCGGTCGCGCAGCTCAACGCCACGGTCGGCGACGTTGCCGGCAATGCCAGGAAGGTCATCGCGGCGCGCGCCGAGGCGGCCGCGCAGGGCGCCGATCTCGTCGTCTTTCCCGAGCTCTTCATCGCCGGCTATCCGCCGGAAGACCTCGTGCTCAAGCCGGCCTTCCAGGCCGCCTGCCGTGCCGCCATCGAGGCGCTGGCGCGAGAGACCGCGGGCGGGGGACCGGCGCTCATCGTCGGCACGCCCTGGGTCGACGAGGGCAAGCTCTACAACGCCGCGGCGCTGCTCGACGGCGGCGCGATCGCCGCGCTGCGCTACAAGGTCAACCTGCCGAACTACGGCGTGTTCGACGAGAAGCGCGTCTTCGCGCCCGGTCCGGTGCCGGGGCCGGTGAACTTCCGCGGCGTACGGCTCGGCGTGCCGGTCTGCGAGGACATCTGGACCGAGGAGTCGGCGTCCTACGAGAACGTTTGCGAGACCCTGGCCGAGACCGGCGCCGAAATCCTGATCGTGCCGAACGGCTCGCCCTACTGGCGCAACAAGAACGACGTGCGGCTCAACATCGCGGTCGCGCGCGTGACCGAGCAGAGCCTGCCGATGGTCTACGTCAACCAGGTCGGCGGCCAGGACGAGCTTGTCTTCGACGGCGTCTCGTTCGGGCTCAATGCCGACCGTTCGCTCGCCTTCCAGCTCGGGAGCTTCGTCGAGAGCGTCGTCACGACGCAATGGGTGAGGGCGAACGGCACATGGCGCTGCGAAGGCGGCCCCGTGATCGAGAGTGTCGAGGCGGACCGCGGCGACTATTCGGCCTGCGTGCTGGGCCTGCGTGACTACGTCAACAAGAGCGGCTTTCCCGGCGTCGTGATCGGCCTCTCCGGCGGCATCGATTCCGCCTTGTGCGCGGCGATCGCGGTCGATGCGCTCGGCGCAGAACGCGTGCGTTGCCTGATGCTGCCCTATCGCTTCACCTCGCAGGTCTCGCTCGACGATGCCGCCGCCTGCGCGCGGGCGCTCGGCGTGCGTTACGAGGTGGTGCCGATCGCCAGCGCGGTCGAAGGCTTCGAGGCGGCGCTGAAGCCGGCCTTCGCGGGCCTCGCGCGCGACGTCACCGAAGAGAATCTCCAGGCGCGCACGCGCGGCACGCTGCTCATGGCGGTGTCGAACAAGTTCAATCTCATGGTCGTCACGACCGGCAACAAGTCGGAAATGTCGGTCGGCTATGCCACGCTCTATGGCGACATGAATGGCGGTTTCAACCCGGTGAAGGACCTCTACAAGACGGAGGTGTTCCGCCTTGCGCGATTGCGCAATGAGTGGAAGCCGCATGACGCGCTCGGGCCCGCCGGCCTCGTCATCCCGGAGAACATCATTGTGCGGCCGCCGACGGCGGAATTGCGCGAGAACCAGAAGGACGAGGATTCGCTGCCGCCTTACGCGGTGCTCGATCCGATCCTGGAGCGGCTGGTCGAGCGCGAGGAGCCGGTCTCGGCCATCGTCGAAGCTGGGTTCGAT
>JBQCFB010000476.1:0-3411 GCA_051959715.1 Pseudolabrys sp. | reverse complement strand
GACGATGCGCGCCACGAGCTCGTGACGGATGACGTCCTGATGCGAGAAGGCGACGTGCCCGACGCCCTCGACGTCCTTGAGCAGGCGCACCGCCTCGGCCAGCCCCGACACCTGCCCGCCGGGCAGGTCGACCTGGCTCGGATCGCCGGTGACGATCATGCGGCTGTTCTCGCCGAGACGGGTCAAGAACATCTTCATCTGCATCGACGTCGTGTTCTGCGCCTCGTCGAGGATGACGCAGGCGTTCGACAGCGTGCGGCCGCGCATGAAGGCGAGCGGCGCAATTTCAATTTCGCCACTGTCGAGCGCGCGCTCGACGATGCGCGCATCCATCAGGTCATAGAGCGCGTCGTAGATCGGCCTGAGATAAGGGTCGACCTTCTCGCGCATGTCGCCGGGCAGGAAGCCGAGGCGTTCGCCGGCCTCGACCGCGGGGCGCGACAGGATGATGCGGTCGACTTCCTTGCGCTCGAACATCTGCACGGCCTGCGCGACCGCGAGCCAGGTCTTGCCGGTGCCGGCGGGGCCGGTGCCGAACACCAGCGAATGGCGTTTGAGCGCGCGGATATAGGCGTCCTGCGCGGCGGTGCGCGCGCGCACCGGACGCGGGCGCAAATTGATTTCCTCGAAGCCCGACTTGGCCTCGCCCGGCACGAAATCGAACAGCGAGCCTTGCGCGATCGCCTGCCGGATCGCGCCCTCGACGTCGCCCTGCGTCAGGTCGCGGTCGTGCTTGATCTGCTCGTAGAGGCCTTCGAGCACGCGGCGCGCCTGCTCGCAGCCGCCGCGCGATCCCTCGACGGTGACATGGTTGCCGCGCTGCTCCGCGACGACGCCGAGCCGGCGCTCGATCAGCGCCAGGTTCTGCCCGTACTGGCCGAACAGGATCGAGGCGCGGCGATTGTCGTCGAAGGCGAGCACGACCTGGGTCATCGCCGTCTCTTCGGAGGCGGCGGCGGGCGGGATCACGGCGTCCGGTGTACGCAAGGTGCGACTCAGGCTCCAGCTACGGCGAAAACTGGCGCGGCCGGCTGGTCCGCCAGTGCGCCGAACAACGTGTTGGTGCCGATGTCGACGATGGCGAGCGGCACGACCTGGCCGATCATGGCCGCCGGCGCCATCACCTGCACCGTCTGCAAATATGGGGATTTCCCGACCAGTTGCCCAGAGAGCCGGCCGGGCTTTTCCAAGAGGACATCGAGCTTTTTGCCCACGAAAGACGCGTTGAAGGCCGTCTGCTGGGCCGCGATCAGGGCCTGGAGCCGGTGCAGGCGGTCGATTTTGACCTCCTCGGGAACCTGGCCCTCCATCTCGGCCGCCGGCGTGCCCGGCCGCACGGAATAGGCGAAGGTGTAGGCGCCGGCGAAGCCGACCGTCTCGACGAGCCGCAGCGTGTCCTGGAAGTCGTCCTCGGTCTCGCCGGGGAAGCCGACGATGAAGTCGGAGGTGAAGGCGAGGTCGGCGCGTGCCGCGCGCATCCTCGAAACGATGTCGAGATAATGCGCGGCGGTGTGACGGCGGTTCATGGCGTCGAGGATGCGGTCGGAGCCGGACTGCACCGGCAGGTGCACGTAGGGCATCAGCGCCGGCAGTTCGCCATGCGCGGCGATCAATGCGTCGTCCATGTCGCGCGGATGGCTGGTCGTGTAGCGCAGGCGCGCCACGCCTTCGATCATCGCCAGCCCGCGGCACAGCGCGGCGAGCGAGGCGGCCGCGCCGCTCGCGTCGAGCCCGTGATAGGCGTTGACGTTTTGTCCGATCAGCGTGATCTCGCGCACGCCGGCCTGCGCGAGCCGTTCGACCTCCGCGGCGATCTTCTCGACCGGCCGCGACACTTCCGCGCCGCGCGTATAGGGCACGACGCAGAAGGTGCAGAACTTGTCGCAGCCTTCCTGCACCGTGACGAAGGCGGCGAGCCCGCGCTTGCGGATGTCGTCCGGCTTCGGCGGGACAAGCGCGTCGAACTTGTCCTCGACCGGGAACTCGGTGTCGACGACGCGCTCGCCGCCACGGGCGCGCACGATCATGTCCGGCAGCTTGTGATAATTCTGCGAGCCGACGACGAGGTCGACCGCCTTCGCCCGGCGCACGATCTCCTTGCCCTCGGCCTGCGCGACGCAGCCGGCGACGGCGATCAGCATCTGCCGGCCTTGGGCCGCCGCTTCGTCCTTCATGACGCGGATGCGGCCGATCTCGGAATAGACCTTCTCCACCGCCTTCTCGCGGATGTGGCAGGTGTTGAGGATGACGAGGTCGGCGTCCTCGGGCCGCGCGGTCTCGACGAAGCCCTCGGGCGCCAGGGTGTCCGCCATACGATGGGAATCGTAGACGTTCATCTGGCAGCCGAAGCTCTTGACGTGGACCTTGCGCGAATTGGTCATGGCGCGCGGGGTTTAGCGCTTTTCGGGCCGGAAATAAACGCCGTCAGGGCGCGGCCGGGGCGGGGGCCAGCGGCTTGCCGCGGAGCGTTTCGGTCACCATCCGGCGGGTTTCCTGCTCCAGCGCCTGCGTCATGGCCTTGCGGGTCAGCCCCGCCTCGGCCGGAACGGCCGCGCCGAACGAGACGACCGCGTCAAGCGCGGTCTTTTCGATCAGCGCGCGGATGTGCGGCATGAAGTCGAGATCGCCGTACCACGCCGCGAGCGGCCGGTGCTGCCGGCCCATCGGGATCCCCTGCGTCGCCGTGTAGCAGATCGCCATGGGCTGGATCGTCAGGCCGGGCACGCCGCCGTGCTTCGCCGCCATCTCGACGGCGCCGAGCAGCGCCGAGCGGAACGGCAGCACGCGGTTGCCGTCGCTGGACGTGCCTTCGGCGAACAGCACGACCGGCGTGCCGCCCTTGAGCCGGTCGACCATCTGCGCGACCGCGTCGCCGGTCTGGTGGCGCTTCGCGCGCTCGACGAAGACAGTGCGCTGCATTTCCGCGGTGATGCCGACCAGCGGCCACTTGCGGACCTCGCTCTTGGCGACGAAGGCGACCGGCTGGATGGAGCCGATGGCGACGATGTCGAGCCACGACACGTGATTTGAAACGAACAGCACCGGCCTGCCGCGCAGCGGCGCGCCGTCGACGCGCACGCGCAGGCGCAGCAGGCGCGCCAGCACGCGGTAATAGTTGCACGAGATGAAGCCCCAGCCGGGCAGGCCGGCCTTGCCGAGCAGCCACTGAATTGAAATCAGGACGGGCGTCGCGGTGAAGAAGAACGCGCCGATGAACAGCCCGCGGAGCATCAGCTCATCCTATCGGTCATTCCGGGGCGCGCCGAAGGCGCGAACCCGGAATCCAGGGCCACACGGCGGCCCTCACATTGAACTCTGGATTCCGGGTTCGCGCGCGTACGCGCGCGCCCCCGAAAGACGGGGGGGAATCAGCTCGTGTTGTAGGCGGTGAGCGGCACCCCCTCGAGCTCG
>JBQCFB010000475.1:0-2067 GCA_051959715.1 Pseudolabrys sp. | reverse complement strand
TCGGGACCGAGCCGCGCCCTCAGCGCCTCGAGATCCACGCGCCCGGAGCCGTTCGCCGGGATGTTCTCGACCCGATAGCCGGCGAAAGCGGCCGTGGCCGGATTTGTGCCGTGCGCGCTTTCCGGGACCAGCACGACCTCGCGCTTGTCGCCGCGCGCTTCGAGCGCCGCGCGGATGCAGAGCAGTCCGCAAAGCTCACCATGAGCGCCGGCCTTCGGGCTCATCGCGATGCCATGCATCCCGGTGAGGTCTAGCAGCCAGAAAGCCAGCTCGTTGATGACCTGGAGCGCGCCCTGGACGGTCTCCTGCGGCTGCAGCGGGTGGACGTCGGCGAAACCGGGGAGGCGAGCGACCTTCTCGTTCAGGCGCGGGTTGTGCTTCATCGTGCACGAGCCGAGCGGGAAGAGGCCGAGGTCGATCGCGTAATTCTGCCGCGATAGGCGCGTGTAATGGCGCACCGTTTCCGGTTCGCTGAGGCCGGGGAGGTCGATCGGCTTCGACCGCTCCAGCCCTGCCAACCTGTTCCCCGGCGCAGGCCGGGGTCCAGGAGCGCCGGAAGGCGCTGCCGGTGCAGCGCCCTGGGCCCCGGCCTTCGCCGGGGAACATCCGAAATCCACACCCGTCTGATCCGTGCTCCCGATCTCGAAGATCAGCGGCTCTTCCAGCATCAGCGCGCGGTTGCCGGTGACGGTCTGCGCCTCGCCCTGCTCGTTGGCGGGGGTGGAGGGCCGCCAGCCTGATGGATTGACGGTCACGCGCACACCTCCTTGAGCGCCGCTTCCAGGGCGCTGATATCCTCGTCCGTCGCGGTCTCCGTGACGGCGACGACCAATCCGTTTTCCAGCGCTTCGACGCCCGGGTAGAGCCGCCCGAGCGACACGCCGCCCAGCACGCCCTTCTTGACCAGCTCGTGAACCGCCGGCCGCGCCTCGACCGGGAGCTTGAGCGTGAATTCGTTGAAGAAGCTGTCGTTCACGAGCTCCACGCCCGGAATTGCCGCGAGGCGATCCGCAACGTCGCAGGCGCGCGTGTGATTGAGTGAAGCGAGCTGCCGCAGGCCCTTTTCGCCGAGCAGCGTCAGGTGAGCCGTGAACGCGAGCGCGCAGAGCACGGAGCTCGTGCAGATGTTCGACGTCGCCTTTTCCCGGCGGATGTGCTGCTCGCGCGTGGAAAGCGTCAGCACGAAGGCGCGCTTGCCCTCGGCGTCGACGGTCTCGCCGGCCAGGCGGCCGGGCATTTGCCGGACATGCTTCTCGCGGCATGCGAACAGGCCGACGTAGGGCCCGCCGAACTGGAGCCCGACGCCGATCGACTGGCCTTCGCCGACGACGATGTCCGCGCCCATCTCGCCGGGCGAGCGGATCGCGCCCAACGCGACCGGCTCCGTCACCACGGCAATCAGCAGGGCGCCGGCCGCGTGCGCCGCTTCGGCGATCGGCGTCAGGTCGGTGATGCGGCCGAGGATGTCCGGATACTGGACGACAACGGCGCTGGTCTCCGCGTCGATGCTCGCGATCATCTTTTCGGCGTCGGTCTCGGCGACGAGCTTGGGGAGCGAGGTCTGGAGATTGTCCTCGGTGAACTTCGCCATTGTCCTGGCGACGCTGACATAATGCGGGTGCACGCCCGAGGAGATGATCGTGTTGTTCCGCCGCGTGATCCGGTGCCCCATGACGATCGCTTCCCACATCGCGGTCGAGCCGTCGTACATCGATGCATTGGCGACCTCGCAGCCGAACAGGCGCGCGACCTGCGTCTGGAACTCGAACATCATCTGCAGCGTGCCCTGCGCGATCTCGGGCTGGTAGGGCGTGTAGCTCGTCAGGAACTCGCCGCGCTGGATGATGTGGTCGACGCTCGCCGGGATGTGGTGCCTGTAGGCGCCGCAGCCGAGGAAGAAGGGCACGTCGCCCGCGACCATGTTCTTGCGCGACAGCGCGGCCATGTGCCGCTCGACGGCCATTTCCGACGCGTGCATCGGCAGGCCCTCGATCGGCCCCTTGAGCCGCGCTTCTTCGGGCACGTCGCGGAACAGCTCGTCGACAGAAGCGGCGCCGATCACGCGCA
>JBQCFB010000474.1:0-2461 GCA_051959715.1 Pseudolabrys sp. | reverse complement strand
TGGATCGCCCGCTTTCGCGGGCGATGACGGCAGAGATGCTGTCATGAGCAAGAACAAACACCATCGCGACCCGGGCCCCGGCGGCTCGCAGCGGCAGTTGCGCGTCGGCGAACTGGTGCGCCACGCCATCGCCGAGATGCTGGCGCGCGGCGACGTGCACGATCCCGTCATCGAGGGCCATCTCATCACCGTTCCGGAAGTGCGCATGAGCCCCGACCTGCGGCTCGCCACCATCTACGTGATGTCGATGGGCGGGCGCGACGCCGGCGAGGTCGTCGCCGCCTTCGACAAGCACAAGAAATACCTGCGCGCCGAGATCGCGCACCGCATCAACCTGAAGTTCGCGCCCGACATCCGGTTCCGGGTCGACGAACGCTTCGACGAGGCCGAGCGCATCGAACGGCTGCTGCGTTCGCCGGAGGTGAAGCGAGACCTGGATCATGGGGACGACGAGTGACCGACGAGATCGATAGCCTGACGCCGCCCGCGGCGGAGGCGGAGGCCCCGCTCGCGCCGCGGCCCGAGGGCGGACGCAAGCCGCACAAGAAGCAGTTCAAGCGCGACAAGCGCGACGTCCATGGCTGGGTGGTGTTGGACAAGCCGGTCGGCATGACCTCGACGCACGCCGTCAGCGTCATCAAGCGGCTGTTCTCGGCCAAGCGCTGCGGCCATGCCGGCACGCTCGACCCGCTCGCCTCCGGCGCGCTGCCGATCGCCATGGGCGAAGCGACCAAGACCGTCCCCTTCGTCATGGACGGCCGCAAGCTGTACCGCTTCACGGTGCGCTGGGGCGAGGAGCGCGACACCGACGACGCCGAGGGCCGCGTGGTGGCCGAGAGCGGCGCCCGCCCGACCCCCGAGGCGATCCGCGCGGCGCTGCCCGCCTATACCGGCACCATCCAGCAGGTGCCGCCGCGCTATTCGGCCATCAAGATCGAGGGCGAGCGCGCCTACGACCTCGCCCGCGACGGCGAGGTGGTCGAATTACAGGCCCGTCCTGTGGATATCGCCCGGCTGGAGCTCATCGCCGTTCCGGATGCCGATCACGCCGTTCTGGAGGCCGAATGCGGCAAGGGCACCTATGTCCGGTCGCTGGCCCGCGATATCGGCCGGGCGCTGGGCTGCCACGGCCATGTCAGCGCCCTGCGCCGGGAGGCGGTCAGCCCGTTCCGCCCGGAAAGCATGATTCTTGTGGAAGATCTGGAGGCCCTGTGCCATAGAGCCGCTGCCGGCGAGGGAAGCCTCGCCGACGCGCTCATGCCCGTTGAGACCGCGCTGGACGACATCCCGGCGGTGGCCGTCAGCAGGGCTGATGCGGCGAGGCTCGCAAGGGGCCAAGCCGTTTTGTTGCGCGGACGGGACGCACCCAATTTTCGCGGCACGGTCGCCGTGACGGTCGCGGGCCAGCTTCTGGCGCTCGCCGAACTCGACCATGGCGAGATCGTCCCCAAGCGCGTGTTCAACCTGGCCGGAGTCGTCGGACGCCGGCCGCCAGTGAAAGGATGACCGATGTCGGTTACCACCAGCCGCAAGGCTGAAGTGATCAAGGAATTCGCCAAGAAGTCCAACGATACCGGCTCGCCGGAAGTGCAGGTGGCGATCCTCTCGGAGCGGATCAACAATCTGACCGAGCATTTCAAGACGCACTCGAAGGACAACCACTCGCGCCGCGGCCTGCTCAAGATGGTCGGCCAGCGTCGCACGTTGCTCGACTACCTGCGTCGCACCAACGAAGCGAGCTACAAGCAGCTCATCGAGAAGCTCGGCATCCGCCGCTGATTTCTCGTTTCGCGCGGGAGCCGTTTGCCCCGCGCGCGTGAAGCGTTTGCGCTATCCGATGCGCGGGCGCTGATACCTCCGGCGACGATACGCGCCGCCGGATTTGACTAGCGGGCAGACGGCATGGGCCGCCGCCCGCGCCAGGCAAGGTTCGAACCGCCATGGCAGGATCGCAAGACGCTCGTTCGCTTCCGCGTATCGCCTGATACGCGAGCGACAGCGTCTTGCCGTCTTGCTCATGGCGAATCGGAAATTGCCGAGAACCATGAGAGACAAACCACATGTTCAATACACATCGCGTTGAGCTCGACTGGGGCGGCCGCAAGCTGACCCTCGAGACCGGCCGTATGGCGCGTCAGGCCGACGGCGCCGTGCTCGCCACCTACGGCGAGACCACCGTTCTGGCCACCGTCGTCGCGGCCAAGAGCCCGCGTGAGGGCGTCGACTTCCTGCCGCTCACCGTCGACTACCAGGAGAAGTTCTACGCCGCGGGCCGCATTCCCGGCGGCTATTTCAAGCGCGAAGGCCGTCCGACCGAGAAGGAGACGCTGGTCTCCCGCCTCATCGACCGCCCGGTCCGTCCGCTGTTCGCCGATGGCTGGCGCTGCGAGACGCAGGTCATCGTCACGACGATGTCGCACGACCTCGAGAACGATCCCGACATCCTCGCCATGGTCGCCTC
>JBQCFB010000473.1:0-2298 GCA_051959715.1 Pseudolabrys sp. | reverse complement strand
GGAGAGGGATGCAGCTCGACGTCCAGACGCTGTCGGTTGTGACGGTCTTCGTCACGGCGCTGCTCGGCGCTTTGCTGGTCTTCGCCGGCCTCCAGAACCGCGCGGTCAAGGCGCAGATGGTGTGGGGCGGCGCCTACGTGATCAGCGCGACGGGGCAGGGTCTGCTGACCACCAACGGTGCGACGCCCGACTGGCTCTCCGGCACCATCGCGAATGAGCTGATCCTGCTCGGCGCGGCCTGCATCTGGGCCGGCTCGCGCATGTTCGACGGGCGCGCCGTGCGGCCGATCCCGGTGCTCGCGGCGCCGGGTCTCTGGCTTGCCGCCTCGATGCTGCCGTCCCTCGGCGCCAATCCGAATTTCCGCGTCCTCCTCGTCTCCACGCTGATGGCGATGCTCACCGCCGCGACGGCGGAGGAGTTCTGGCGCGGCCGCGCCGAGCCCCTGATGTCGCGCTGGCCGACAGTCTGCGCGCTGCTCGCCTATGCGGCGGCGCTGCTCGCGCGCATCCCCGCCACCCTGCTGTCGCCGATCCTGCAGGGCCAGTCGATCATGGGCGGCATCTCCTTCGTGCTCATCGCCTTCGGCACGCTCCTGTTCACGGTCGTGCTCGCCTTCCTGCTGCTCAACATGACGAAGGAACGCACCGAGCTTCAGCACAAGATCGCGTCGCTGATCGATCCTTTGAGCGGCGTGCCGAACCGGCGCGCCTTCCTCGACGGCGCGGCCGCCTTGCAGACGCAGCAGCGGCTTGCTCCGGAGCCGCTCGCGGTGATGCTGTTCGACCTCGACCGCTTCAAGGCCATCAATGACCGGCTCGGTCACGGCACCGGCGACGCCGTGTTGCAGATCTTCGCCGCCACGGCCACGCGCACGCTCGGCGCGGACGTCCTGTTCGGCCGTATCGGCGGCGAGGAGTTCGCGGCCATGCTGCCGGCAGGCGACGTTGGCGAGGCGCAGGCCGTCGCCGACCGCGTCCGGCGCCACTTCGTCGCGGCCGCGGCGGGCCATGCCGCGGGCGATCTCGTGCCGAGCGTCAGCGCCGGCGTCGCCATTTCCACCGATCCCGACGCCCCGATCGCGGGCCTGCTGGCGGCGGCCGACCAGGCGCTCTATCGCGCCAAGGCGAATGGCCGGAACCGTGTCGAATGCGCGGCGCCGCCCGAGCCGGCCGTGCCGGAGGCAGTCGAAAATCTCGGCGAGCGGCGTCGCTGGCGAAAGGCCGCGACTGCCTGAAGGGCCCGCCTCGCGCGGGCTTTTTCATTCCAATTGTTCCCAGTGTTTCGTCGAAAGGCGGGCATCCGCGCAATATTTCGCGCACGCCTCGTCGGTAGCCTTTGCGGGCTCGCCCAGCGAACGACCCGGGCCGAGCGGAGGACGGATGCTCTCCACCGGCGGCCCGCCGACATTCCTCGACCTGCCGACGCTCGCTTTCGTATCGATCGCGCTGGCCGGCCTTCTCGGGCTTTTCCTCGTTCTGTGCTGGGTCCAGGAACGCGACGTGCGGCCGCTGGCCTGGTGGGGCTCGGCCTATCTCATCGGGGCGGCCTCGATGGCGTTGTGGCTGACGCCCGAGCCGCTGCTACCGGTGCCGCGCGAGGTGCCGGAGGCGATGACGCTGCTCGCCTGCGGCGTCGTGTGGAGCGGCATCCGCCTGTTTCACGGCCGGGAATTGCGCCCGCTCGCCGCGCTTGCCGGCGCGATCGTGTGGCCGGTGTTCTGCCGCCTGCCCGGGATCGGAGAGGACGCCAATGCGCGCGCCACGCTCGCGGCGGTCCTCGTCGCCGTCTACACGTTCCTGATCGCGCATGAGCTCTGGCGCGAGCGGCGCACCTCGCTCGCCTCGCGCGCGGCGGCGGTGATCGTGCCGTGCCTGCACGCGACGATCTTCCTCCTGCCGCTGGCCATGCAGCACGCCATCCCGGCCGAGGAAGCCTCGAATTGGATCACGGTGTTCGTGCTCGAGACGATGATCTACGCGGTCGGCACCGCCTTCATCGTGCTGCTCATGGTCAAGGACCATCACCTACGTGTTTATCGTCGCGCCGCCACCACCGATCATCTCACCGGCTTGCCGAATCGTCGCGCCTTCCTGCAAGGCGCGCTTGCGTTGTGCGCCCGGCAGGCCCGAAGGCGCGGTCCGGTGACGCTGATGATGTTCGATCTCGACCACTTCAAGTCGATCAATGACCGCTTCGGCCATGGGGTCGGCGACGAGGCGCTGAAGGTTTTCGCCGGTGTGCTCACGACGAGCATGCGCGCCAATGACATCATCGGTCGCCTCGGCGGCGAGGAGTTC
>JBQCFB010000472.1:0-5092 GCA_051959715.1 Pseudolabrys sp. | reverse complement strand
CTCGGCTTCCGAGATCGGCATCGGCTTGTTGTCGGTGCCGAGGAAGCCGGTGACCTTCGGCGTGTTCTTGATGAGGTGATAGATCTCGTCGGTGAGGTCCATCTTCACCAGCACGTAGCCGGGGAAGAACTTGCGCTCGGCGTTGACCTTGCGGCCGCGGCGCACCTCGACCACCGTCTCGGTCGGCACCAGCACCTGGTCGAAGTGATCCTCGAGATTGCGCTGCTTGGCCTGCTCGCGAATCGACTCCGCGACCTTCTTCTCGAAGTTCGAATAGGCGTGGACGATGTACCAACGCTTCGGTCGGGTCGACGTGATTGCGGCGGCGGTGTCGCTCATCTTCTCAAACCTTAGCTTCCGAGGCCGAGCACGAAGCTCACGCCAATGCGCATGATCTGGTCGGCGACCAGGAAGAACACCGATGCGATCGCCACCATCACGAAAACCATCGCGGTCGTGATCATCGTCTCCTTGCGGGACGGCCACGTCACCTTGCGCGTTTCCTCGCGCACTTCCTGCAAAAACTTGAACGGGGACGTCGCCATCCGTAGGTGTCCTGTCGCAGCCAGTCTAAAGTCGTTGCTTCCCGAGGCTGATCCGGCCTGGCCGAACCCGTCGCACCGGGCCCAGGCAATCAGCCCCGAGCCGCCTCGCGCCGGAATCTCCGCCTGGCAGGAGCGGAGGGTCTCGAACCCCCAACCTTCGGTTTTGGAGACCGACGCTCTACCAATTGAGCTACGCTCCTCCGGAAGCGGATGCGGCGGACCATACAGGGCCCGCCGCGCGGATGTCATGCATTATACCCGCGGCGTTTGCAAGCGCGCCGAAGCCCCCGGACGGGGCCTCGCCCGCCACCGGCGCGGCTCGCCTTTGACCGCCGCGCCCCCGCCCTGTAGGACCGTGAAAAATTCATGGTTTGCCGCACCTTGCGGCCGAGTTCTGAAGTCATATGGCCCCTCCTCTTCTCCAGCTCAAGGACATCGCCTTAACCTTCGGTGGCACGCCGCTGCTCACAGGAGCGGAACTCTCGGTGTCGCCCGGCGAGCGCGTGTCTCTGATCGGTCGCAACGGCTCGGGCAAATCGACGCTGCTCCGCATTGCCGCGGGACTGACGGAGCCGGACCGCGGCACGGTTTTCGTGCAGCCCGGTGCAGTGGTGCGCTACCTGCCGCAGGAGCCGGATTTCTCGGGATTCGCGACAATAAGGGCCTATGTCGAGGCGGGTCTCAAGCCGACGGACGACCCCTATACCGCCCGCTACCTCATGGAACAGCTCGGGCTGACCGGGGACGAAGACCCGGCGCACCTGTCCGGCGGCGAAGCGCGCCGCGCGTCGCTCGCCCGCGTGCTCGCACCCTCGCCCGACATCCTGCTCCTCGACGAGCCGACCAATCACCTCGACCTGCCGGTGATCGAATGGCTCGAGGCCGAGCTCGGTGCGAGCCGCGGTGCGCTCGTGATCATCAGCCATGACCGGCGCTTCCTGGGCAATCTGACGCGGTCGACGGTCTGGCTCGACAGCGGCGTGACGCGCCGAATCGAGCGCGGCTTTGCCCATTTCGAGGAATGGCGCGACCAGCTTTTGGCAGAGGAAGAGCGCGAACAGCACAAGCTCGACCGCAAAATCGCGGCCGAAGAAGACTGGATGCGTTACGGCGTCACCGGCCGGCGCAAGCGCAATATCCGCCGCGTCGGCGAACTCGCGGCGTTGCGCGAGCGGCGCAAGACCTGGCGCGGCGTTGCCGGGCAAGCGAACCTCACCGCCGGCTCCGCCGCGCCGTCCGGCGTGTTGGTGATCGAGGCGAACGGCATCGTAAAGTCGTTCGGCGAGCGGACAATCGTTTCGGATTTCTCGACGCGCATTCAGCGCGGCGACCGGATCGGCATCGTCGGCCCGAACGGCAGCGGCAAGACGACCCTGGTCGGCCTCCTGACCGGAACGCTCGCGCCTGACGGAGGCACGGTGCGGCTCGGGGCAAACCTCGAGATCGCGACGCTGACGCAGCACCGCGACAGCCTCGACCCGAAGACCACGGTTGCCGACGCCCTTACCGGCGGCGCCGGCGAGACGGTGATGGTGAACGGCCAGCCGAAACATGTCGTCGGCTACATGCGCGACTTCCTGTTTTCGCCGGAGCAGGCGCGCACTCCGCTTTCAAAGCTGTCCGGCGGCGAGCGCGGCCGGCTGATGCTGGCGCAGGTGCTCGCCAAGCCGTCGAATCTGCTCGTGCTCGACGAGCCGACCAACGACCTCGACATGGAGACGCTGGACGTCCTGGAGGACATGCTCGCCGACTATCCCGGCACCGTGCTTCTGATCAGCCACGACCGCGACTTCCTCGACCGGCTGGTGAACGGCGTCATCGTCCCCGAGGGCGCGGGACGTTGGGTCGAATATGCCGGCGGTTACTCGGACATGCTGGCGCAGCGCGGCGGCGACCTGGCGCGAGAGGCGCGCAAACCCGAGGCCGTCCGGCCTGACCGACCGGCGGCTGTGGCCCCCGCCACGGCGCCCGCGGTCAAGCGCCGCATGAGCTTCAAGGACAAGCACGCACTCGAGACTTTGCCCGCGGCAATCGCGCAAATGCAGCAGGAGGCCGGCGCGCTGCAAGCTCACCTGAATGATCCGGAATTCTATGTAAAAGACCGCACCGCCTTCGAAAAAACGACCTCGGCCCTCGGGGAATTACAGCAAAAAATCGCCGCCGCTGAGGAGCAATGGCTGGCCCTCGAGATCATGCGCGAGGAGATGGCGGGCGCTTCCGGCGACTGATACCCGGCCTGCTGACGTGATACGGGAATCCCCTTTCTTGATTCCGTCACGAGCCGCGCCCATCTTCTCGGGAACTCGAACCCGCCTGTCGGGGGTTAAGGCCGAGGCTTCGTCTTCACTTAGAACGGGAACTTGCCCTTGCCGCGCACCACACACCGTCCTTTCGCTCTTCTCGCCGCCGCCCTCGTCGGCAGCACCCTCGTCGGCGCTGCGACCATCCCGGCGCTCGCCGCCGGACCGTTTGGCGCGCTCAGCGGCGCCTGGGGCGGCAACGGCACGATCCAGCCGGGCAACGGCACCACCGAACGCATCCGCTGTAACGCCAATTACCGGCCGCGTGGCTCGAGCGGCACCGAAATCGACATCGATTTGCGCTGCGCCAGCGACAGCTACAATTTCGATCTGAACGGACAGTTCGCCTCCGACGGCAACAACCACATCAGCGGCCAATGGACCGAGCGCACGCGCAACATCGGCGGCAACGCCATCGGCACGGCCCGCGGCGATAACATTCAGGTGCACGTGGAAAGCGGCGCGTTCGCCGCGGACCTGTCGCTGACGACACGCGGCCATCGCCAGAGCGTCGCCATCAACTCGCCGGGCGGCGGACAACCCATCAAGGCGAACATCACGCTCAGCCGGCGCTGAAGGCCAAGGGCCGGGGGGCCTGACGGGAACGGCTCATGGAATACCGCGCCCGCTACGCCCTGATCGGCGCCTTCTCGCTCATCTGCCTGCTCGCCGCCTTCTCGTTCGTCTATTGGATCAAGAACACCGGCGGCCTCGGCCAGCGATCGATCTACGAACTGCGCTTCGAGCAGTCGGTGTCGGGGCTCAATCCCGGCGCCAGCGTGCTGTTCAACGGCGTGCGCGTCGGGGCGGTGACCGCGATCGCGCTCGACGCGGCCAAACCCAAACGCGTCACTGCCACGATCTCGGTCGATCCGGGCACGCCGATCCGGGCCGACACCAAGGTCGACATCACCTTCCAGGGCCTGACCGGCGCGACCGCCGTGTCGCTCGTCGGCGGCGCGCCCGACGCAGCCATGCCCAAGGCGGAGAACGGCAAGCCGCCGGTGCTCGTTGCCGGCGCCGATGTCGGCCGCAACCTGACGCAGTCGGCGCAGGATACGCTGCACCGCCTCGACGTCATCCTCGACCAGAACGCCAAGCCGCTGAACACCGCCATCAGCGGCATCGCCGAGTTCGCCGACATGCTGGGCAAGAACTCGAAGCGGATCGAAGGCTTGATCGGCGGCCTGGAGAGCCTCACCGGCACGGGCGCGCCCAAGCAGGGCCCGGCAATCTATGACCTCGCCGCCGCGACCGGTTTTCCGGAGGCCGGGAAGACGATCAAGGCGCAGGTCGTCGTCGCCGACCCTAACGCCATCATCCTCTACGACAGCACGAAGATCCTGACCCGCGGCGCCGACGGCACCTATTCGAGCGTCGCAAACGCGCAATGGCCCGACAACCTGCCCAAGCTCGTGCAGGCCCGCATCGTGCAGAGCTTCGAGAATGCGCATCAGTTGAAGCAGGTGAGCCGGCCAATCGACCAGCTCACGCCCGACTACCGGCTCGAACTCGGCATCCGCAGCTTCTATCTCGAGCCGGGCGACGCGCCGAAAGCCACGGTCGAGATCACCGCGCGGCTCGTCAGCGACAAGGGCGCGGTCGAGGACTCGCGCGCCTTTGCCGCGAGCGCAGTGGCCAAAGGGACGGACGCCGCGGCCGTGACCGCCGCGCTCAACGACGCATTCGGCCAGGTCGCGAAGGCGATCGTCGGCTGGACCATCGAAAAGCTGTAGACGCCCTCCCCGCCGCCAGACGCCCCGGCTATGCTCGCGCCCGCACAGGCGACGGGACGCACCCCATGATGACGCTCTATTTCGCGCCGGGCTCGAGCTCGATGGCGCCGCACATTGCTCTTCACGAAGTGGGGGCGGAGTTCAAAGCCGTGCCGATGTCGTTCAAGCAGCGCGACATGGACAAGCCCGGCTATCTGGCGATCAATCCGGAGGGCAAGGTTCCGACCCTGGTGATCGACGGGCGTCCGCTCACGGAAGTCGCCGCGATCCTGTTTTATTTGGCCCAAACCCACCCCGACGCAGGCCTGTGGCCGGAGTCGATTGAAGATCAGGCGCAGGCCTTGTCCTGGATGTCCTTCACGGCGGCCACGCTGCATCCCGCGCGGGCGAAGGGCGCCGATCACGCCAAGGCCATGTTCGCCATCGCAGACCGGCGTCTCGGCGGGCGCGAATGGGCGGTCGGGCGCTATTCGATTGCCGACATCCATCTCTTTCGCCTGTTCTGGCGTTT
>JBQCFB010000471.1:0-3887 GCA_051959715.1 Pseudolabrys sp. | reverse complement strand
CTGGATCTGGCGCGTGCCGGAAGACCAGGCGAAGCAATTGAAGTCCGCGCCGAACATCAGTGTGCTGTCGGCCGAGACCATGCGCGTCGGCTTCCTCCAGTTCGACGCGGTCGGCAACACGCCGTTCAAGGACGCGCGCGTTCGCCAGGCCGTCGCCTACGCCATCGACCGCAAGGCCATGATCGACAACCTTGTCGGCGGCGGCTCGCGCATCATGCACTCGGCCTGCTTCATCGATCAGTTCGGCTGCACCGACAAGGGCGTGCCGCGCTACGAATACAACGTGGCGAAGGCGAAGGAGCTCCTGAAGGAAGCGGGCTTTCCGAACGGCTTCAAGACCGACATCTACGCCTATCGCGAGCGCGAATACGCCGAAGCCGTGATCGGCTATCTGCGCGCCGTCGGCATCGACGCCAAGCTCAACTACCTGAAATACGCGGCGATGCGCGACGCACACCGCGCCGGCAAGACGCCGATCACCTTCCAGACCTGGGGCTCGTTCTCGGTGGCGGACGCCTCGGCTTTCACCGGCGTCTGGTTCAAGGGCGACGCCGACGACTCCTCGCACGACGCCGAAATCCAGAAGCTCCTGAAGGAGGCCGACACCTCGGTCGACACCGACAAGCGCCTGGCGACCTACCAGCAGGCGCTGAAGCTGATCGCCGAGAAGGCCTACCTGTTCCCGCTCTTCTCCTATCCGGCGAACTACGCCTTCACCAGCGACCTGCAATTCTCGGCCGAGCCGGACGAATTGCCGCGCTTCTACGAGGCGAAGTGGAAGTAAGGCGCGACGGCGCGCTGCACACGCAGCGCGTCGGTTCGGCCTGAGGGGAGCCGGCATGCTCTCGTTCACCACGCAGCGGCTGATCGTGGCGCTGTCGGTCGCGCTGACCGTCTCGATCGTCGCCTTCATGCTGCTGCACCTGTCCGGCGACCTCGCCACGGCGATCGCCGGACCGGAATCGACCGCGGCGCAGATCGAGCAGATTCGCCATCAGTTCGGCCTCGACCGGCCGCTCTCCGTTCAGTACCTCGACTGGCTCTGGCACGCGCTGCACTTCGATTTCGGAAACTCGTTCTATTTTCGCGACACCGTCACCTCGCTCGTCGCCGCGCGCATGCCGGTGACGCTGACGCTCGGTGCGATCTCGCTGGCGCTCGCGCTCATCATCGCCATCCCGCTCGGCGTGCTCGCTGCCGTCTACAGCGGCACGATCATCGACCGGCTCGCGCTCGGCTTCTGCGTGCTCGGGCAGGCTGTGCCGGCCTTCTGCCTCGGACTTGGACTGATCATCGTCTTCGCCGTGCAACTGCGCTGGCTGCCGGTGTCCGGCACGGCGACGTGGAAGCATTACATCCTGCCGTCGGTCGCGCTCGGCTGGTACGCCGTGCCGGCAGTGATGCGGCTATCGCGCAACGGCATGCTCGAAGTGCTGTCGTCCGATTACATCCGCACCGCGCGGGCGAAGGGCCTGCGCCCGAGCGTCGTCATCCTCAAGCACGCGCTGCGCAATGCCATCATCCCGGTCGTGGCGCTCGCTGCCGTGCAGTTCGGCTTCATGCTCGGCGGGTCCATCGTCATCGAGGCTGTGTTCAACATGCAGGGGCTCGGCTACCTCGCCTGGGAGGCGATCGCGCGCAACGACTTCCCGGTCGTGCAGGCGGTGGTGCTGATCCTCGCCACCATCTACGTCGCGCTCACGTTCCTCGCCGACGTCGCCAACGCCTTCCTCGATCCGCGGATCCGCCTCGCATGACCGCCGCGGCGCCAGCAGCCTTGGACACAGCGCCACCGCGGCGCCGCGCCGCTTTCCTGACGCGCGGGCTTGGCCATGGCGGGCTGGTCATCGGCGGCAGCGTGCTCGCGGCGATCATTGCAATCGCGCTTGCGGCGCCGCTGATCGCGCCGCACGACCCCTATAACCAGGATCTCGCGCATCGCCTGATCCCGCCGGTGTGGCAGGCGAAAGGTTCGTGGGACCACGTCTTCGGCACCGACAAGCTCGGCCGCGATTATCTTTCCCGCCTCATCTACGGCGCGCGCATCTCGCTCCTGATCGGCACGCTCACCGTGGTCATCTCCGGCACGATCGGCACCGTCATCGGCATCTGCGCCGGTTATTTTGGCGGCAAGGTCGATGCGGTGCTGAGCTATGTGGTGACCACGCGGCTGGCGCTGCCGGTCGTGCTGGTCGCGCTCGCTTCCGCCGCACTGGTCGGTTCCTCGCTCGAAGGCGTCATCGTCGTGCTCGGGCTGTTGCTGTGGGACCGCTTCGCCGTCGTCACGCGTTCGACGACGCAACAGGTCGCGCGCAGCGATTACGTCGCCGCGGCGCAGGCGATCGGCTGTTCGACCCTGCGCATCCTCGTCTCCGAGATCCTGCCGAACATCCTCAACGCATTGATCGTCGTCGCAACGCTCGAAATGGCGCACGCGATTCTGCTCGAAGCCGCCCTCTCCTTCCTCGGCCTCGGCGTGCAGCCGCCGCTGCCGTCCTGGGGCCTGATGATCTCCGAGGGCAAGCAGTACATGTTCTTCAGTCCCTGGGTGATCGCCATTCCGGCGGCGGCGCTGGTCGCGCTCGTGCTGGCGATCAACCTCGTCGGCGACGGCTTGCGGGACGTCACCGCGCCCGAGAACAGGGGCTAGCGCGATGGCCCTGCTCGAGGTCGACAATCTCCGCGTCGATTTCACGCTCACCGACGGCGTGCTGCATGCGGTGCGCGGCGTCTCCTTCACGGTGGAGCGCGGCGAGACGCTCGCCATCGTCGGCGAAAGTGGCTCCGGCAAGTCGATGACGTCGCTGGCGCTGATGAACCTGCTGCCGAAGCGCGCCCGGCGCAGCGCCAGCCGCCTGATGTTCGACGGCTTCGATCTCGCCACCGCGCCTGAGCCACGCATGCGCAGCCTACGCGGCAACCGCATGGCGATGATCTTCCAGGAGCCGATGACCTCGCTCAATCCGAGCTACACGATCGGCAACCAGCTCACCGAGGCGCTGCGCACGCATCGCACCGTCTCGCACGCCGAAGCGCGCGACCGCGCGGTGCAACTGCTCGAGAAGGTTGGCATACCTGCGGCCGCGCGCCGCCTCGCCCAATACCCGCACCAACTCTCGGGCGGATTACGCCAGCGCGTGATGATCGCCATGGCACTGATGTGCGGGCCCGATCTCATCATCGCCGACGAACCGACCACCGCGCTCGACGTGACCATCCAGGCGCAGATCCTGCACCTCCTCGCCGACCTCAAGACCGAATTCGGGACGGCGATGATCCTGATCAGCCACGACCTCGGCGTTGTCGCGCGCGTCGCCGACAAGGTCGCGGTGATGTATGCCGGCGAGGTGGTCGAGAGCGCCGCGTCGCGGCCTCTGTTCAAGGCTCCGCGGCATCCCTACACGCGCGGACTCCTGAATTGCATTCCGGTGCCGGGTCGCACCGCACCGGGCGCGCCGCTCGGCGCCATCCCCGGCCAGGCGCCGACACTGATCGGGGCGCAACGCGGCTGCGCCTTCCGCGACCGCTGCGCCTATGCGGCGGCAGAATGCGCCGGTGATATTCCCTTCTTCGCGGTCGCGCCCGGCCATCATGCGCGCTGCGTCCGCCTCGAAGCGCTGGAGGCGGCGGCATGAGCGAGACGCTGCTCGAATTGCGCGACGTCACCCGCACCTTTTCACTATCGCAGGGCGTGTTCCGCGGCGCCGCGACGCTGACCGCCGTCGCCGGCGTATCGCTGAAGGTGCAGCGCGGCGAAGTGTTCGCACTGGTCGGCGAGAGCGGCTCGGGCAAGACGACGCTCGCCAAGATGCTGCTCGGGCTCTTGCCGCCGACATCGGGCGAGATCCTGATCGGCGGCGTGCCGGTCACTCCCAAGGATCGCGTCG
>JBQCFB010000470.1:0-8020 GCA_051959715.1 Pseudolabrys sp. | reverse complement strand
CCGGCGCAGTTCGCGCACCGCACCGCATGGCGCGCGCTCATCCCGGCCGACAGCGTGCCGGCGGAATTCCGCGCGCCCTTCGTCAACCTCTGGATGGGGCTCGACGCGCATCTCGTGCACTACCCGGTGCGCGGCGGCGCGCTCATCAACATCGTTGGCATCGTCGCCGACGAATGGAACGAGACCGGCTGGTCGGCGCCCGGGGAGCCTGCCGAGATCCTGCGGCGCTTCGCGCGCTGGACCTGGCACGAGCGGGCGCGCGAATTGATCGGCGTGCCGAAGCGCTGGCTCAAATGGGCGCTGTACGAGCGCCGCGCGGCCTTCCGCGGCGGCGACGGTCCGGTGACCCTCATCGGGGATGCCGCCCACCCGATGCTGCCGTTCCTCGCGCAGGGCGCCGGCATGGCGATCGAGGACGCGGCCGTGCTCGCCTGGTGCCTCAAGGAGTACCTCGACGATCCGGCCGACGCGCTGCGCGCCTATGAGGGCGCCCGCCGCAAGCGCACGGCGCGGGCGCAGGAAACCGCACATAAGCAGGGCAAGCTCTATGGGCGCAGTGGGCCGGAGGCGCTCGTCCGCAATCTCGGCATGAAGATGCTCGGCGGCGAAAGGCTGCGTTCGCGCTACGATTGGATTTATACTTGGCGGCCGCCTGAAGAGACCGGGAGTCTTGCTTCATGATTTTTCCATCGACCATTGCCGGCAGCCTGCCGAAACCCGCCTGGCTCGCCGAGACCGACAAGTTGTGGCCGCAATGGCGGCAGTCCGGCGGCGACCTCGCGCAGGCCAAGCTCGACGCGACGCTGCTCGCGATCAAATGGCAGGAAGACGCCGGCATCGACGTCGTCGGCGACGGCGAGATGTCGCGCCAGCACTTCGTGCACGGCTTCCTCGAATCCGTCGACGGCATCGACCGCGACAACAAGGTCGAGATGGGCATCCGCGCCGACCGCTACAAGGCGATGGTGCCGGTGGTGCGCGGCGCGCTGTCGCTCAAGGGCCGCGTGCATCAGGCCGAGGCGAGGCACGCGCGCGCGCATACAAAGAAGAAGTTCAAGATCACGCTCCCCGGCGCCATGACCATCGCCGACACCGTCGCCGACGCGCATTACGGCAACCGCGCCAAGATGGCGCTTGCCTTCGCCGACCTGCTCAACAAGGAAGCGCGGGCACTTCAAGCCGACGGCGTCGACGTCATCCAGTTCGACGAGCCGGCCTTCAACGTGTTCATGGACGAAGTGCCGACCTGGGGCGTCGAGGCGCTCGAACGAGCCATCGACGGCCTCACCTGCACCACCGCCGTGCACATCTGCTACGGCTACGGCATCCAGGCCAACATCGACTGGAAGAACGCGCTCGGCGAGGAATGGCGGCAGTACGAGAAGATCTTTCCGGCGCTGGCCAAGAGCCGCATCGGCCAGGTCTCGGTCGAGGTCATCCATTCGCACGTGCCGATGAAGCTGCTCGCCCTGCTCGAAGGCAAGGACGTGCTCGCCGGCGTCATCGACGTCGCCACCGACAAGGTCGAGACGCCGGAGGAGATCGCAGGCGTCATCAAGGACATCATGCAGTTCGTGCCGAAGGACAAGATCATCGCCTCGACCAATTGCGGCATGGCGCCGATGCGCCGCGACATCGCCGAGGCCAAGCTCGCCGCGCTCGGCGCCGGCGCGAAGCTGGCGCGGGAGCGGTTCGGCTAGCCGCGCCGCGCGATCCGAAAAAGCGCTTGCCGCCGCCGGTGCGTACGCCAAGATCGCGTGCGGACCGCGCGAGGACAGGCCCATGGCGACGAACGACACGGTTTTTGCCGGCTCGATCCCCGAGCTCTACGACCGGCTCATGGTTCCGCTGATATTCGACGTCTACGCCCGCGACATGGCCCGCCGTGTCGCCGCCGCGCGGCCGAGCACAATCCTCGAGACCGCGACCGGCACCGGCGTCGTGACCCGCGCCATGACGGCCGCCATGCCCGACGCCGCGCTCACCGCCACCGATCTCAACCAGGCCATGCTCGACCACGCGCGATCCAAGCATCCGGACGCGCAGCGCATCCGATGGCAGCAGGCCGACGCGCTCGCGCTGCCGTTCGACGATGCGGGCTACGACGCCGTCGTCTGCCAGTTCGGCGCCATGTTCTTCCCGGACAGGGTCAAGGGCTATGCCGAAGCCCGCCGCGTGCTGCGGCCGGGCGGCACCTTCCTGTTCAGCGTCTGGGACCGGATCGCCGACAACGAATTCGCCGACGTCATCACCGAGCGGCTGGCGCAGATGTTTCCAGACGACCCGCCGCGCTTCCTCGCGCGCACGCCGCACGGCTATCACGACGCCGCACGCATCCGCGACGACGTCGTGGCCGCAGGCTTCCGCAACGTGTCGATCGACGCCGTCGAGGCGGTCAGCACGGCCCCGGCGGCGCGCGAGGCGGCGGTCGCCTATTGCGAGGGGACACCGCTGCGCAACGAGATCGAGGCGCGCGCGCCGGGCGGTCTCGCCCGCGCCACCGAGGCCGCGACGCAGGCGCTCGTCGCGCGCTTCGGCAGCGGCGCGATTTCCGGGCGCATCAAGGCCGTGATGATCGCCGCAACGGGCTGAGCCGCGCCGCGCGGCTTGACGCCGATCAAACACAAGCGGGCCGGCGCGCCGCATCATGCTCCGCATCGTGCATGGAGCATGGCCATGACCATCAACGTCGGAAGGTTCGACCGCATCGCGCGCATCGTCGTCGGTGTCGCGCTGATCGCATTCGCGCTCGGGTATATCGCGCCGGGCACGTCGTGGAGCTGGGTCGGCTGGATCGGCGTGATGCCGATCCTCACCGCGCTCTTCGGCACCTGCCCGGCCTACACGGTCCTCGGCTGCTCGACGCGCTAGCGCCCGGCGCGGCCCATGACATCCATCAGTTCGGCGACCTTGCGCCGCTGGTCGGCCTTGTCGCCGGACGAGATCGCATGCTCGACGCAATGCGCGACGTGCTCGCGCAGGATTTCCTCTTCGACGCGGCGCAGCGCGGCGCGTACCGCGCCGATCTGGGTGACGATGTCGATGCAGTAGCGCTCGTCCTCGACCATGCGGGCGAGACCGCGTACCTGGCCCTCGATGCGGGAGAGCCGCTTGAGGCTGGCGCCCTTGCTGTCCTTTGCCATGCCGTCTATATACCCCCCTAGGGTATCTGTTGCAAGGTCCGGACTCGATGAGCGACACGCACGCGCACCACGGCCATCATCACGAGCACCATCACGGCCATGGCGCGCCGGCCGAAGGCAGCGCGATCGATCCGGTCTGCGGCATGACCGTCGACCCGCACAATCCAAAGGGCGGCACGGCGGATGTCCGCGGCCACCCCTATTATTTCTGCTCGGCCGGCTGCCGCACCAAGTTCCTCGCCGACCCTGAAAAGTATCTCGGCGAGCGCGCACCCGAGCCCGTCGTCGAAGGCGCGATCTACACCTGCCCGATGCATCCGGAGATCCGGCAGGAAGGCCCCGGCTCCTGCCCGATCTGCGGCATGGCGCTCGAACCGGAAATGCCGTCGGCCGATACCGGGCCGAATCCGGAGCTCGTCGACTTCACGCGCCGCTTCTGGATCGGGCTCGCTCTGACGCTGCCGGTCTTCGTGCTGGAGATGGGCGCCCACATTGCCGGCGCACACAATTGGGTCGATCCGACTCTCTCGAACTACATCCAGTTCGCCTTCGCGACGCCGGTCGTGCTGTGGGCGGGCTTCCCGTTCTTCGAGCGCGGCGTCCAGTCGCTGGTCACGCGCAACCTCAACATGTTCACGCTGATCGCCATCGGCACCGGCGTCGCCTACGCCTACAGCGTGGTCGCAACCGTCGCCCCCGGCATATTCCCGGCCGCGTTTCGCGGCCATGCCGGCGCGCCGGCTGTCTATTTCGAGAGCGCCGCCGTCATCACCGTGCTGGTCCTGATGGGGCAATTGCTCGAACTGCGGGCGCGCGAGGCGACATCGGGCGCCATCCGCGCACTGCTCAATCTCGCGCCGGCCACCGCGCGCCGCGTCAACGAGGATGGCGGCGACGAGGAGGTCGCGCTCGATGCCGTCAAGGTCGGCGACCGCCTCCGCGTGCGTCCCGGCGACAAGGTGCCGGTCGACGGCACCGTGCTCGAGGGCCGCTCCTCGCTCGACGAATCCATGGTCACCGGCGAGTCGATGCCGGTCACCAAGGACAAGGACGCGCGCGTCATCGGCGGCACGCTCAACACCTCCGGCAGCTTCGTCATGCGCGCCGACAAGGTCGGTCGCGACACGCTGCTGTCGCAGATCGTGCAGATGGTCGCGAACGCGCAGCGCTCGCGCGCGCCGATCCAGCGCCTCGCCGATCAGGTCGCCGGCTGGTTCGTGCCGGCGGTGATCGCCGCGGCCATCCTCGCCTTCGCCGCCTGGGCCTGGTTCGGCCCGGAGCCGCGCTACGCCTATGCGCTCGTCGCGGCGGTGAGCGTTCTCATCATCGCGTGCCCCTGCGCGCTCGGGCTTGCCACGCCGATGTCGATCATGGTCGGCGTCGGCCGCGGTGCGCATGCCGGCGTGCTGATCAAGAACGCCGAGGCGCTCGAGCGCATGGAGAAGGTCGACACCATCGTCGTCGACAAGACCGGCACCCTGACCGAAGGCAAGCCAAAGGTGGTGGCGGTCTCGCCGGCCGAAGGCTTCGACGAGGCGCAGGTCCTGCGCCTCGCCGCCAGCGTCGAGCGCGGCAGCGAGCATCCCCTCGCCGCGGCGATCGTCGCAGCCGCGGCCGAACGCAAGATCGAGCTCGCTCCCGTGCGCGGCTTCGACGCGCCGGCCGGCAAAGGCGTCATCGGCATGGTCGAGCGTCAGAGGCTGGCGCTCGGCAACGCGCCGTTCCTGTCCGAACTGAATATCGACGTGGCTCCGCTGGCGCAGCAGGCCGAGCGGATGCGCCAGGATGGCGCGACCGCGGTGTTCCTGGCGGTCAACGGCAAGCCGGCCGGCATCATCGCCATCGCCGACCCGGTGAAGCCCTCGACGCGCGACGCGCTCGCCGCGCTGAAGGCGGACGGCATCCGCATCGTCATGCTCACCGGCGACAACCGCACCACCGCCAATGCGGTCGCGAAGCGCCTCGGCATAGACGAGGTCGAGGCGGACGTGCTGCCGGATCAGAAGGGCGCGGTGATCGAGAAGCTGACGCGCGAGGGCCGCGTCGTCGCCATGGCCGGCGACGGCGTCAACGACGCGCCTGCCCTCGCCGCCGCCGCGGTCGGCATCGCCATGGGCACCGGCTCAGACGTCGCCATCGAGAGCGCCGGCATCACGCTCCTGAAAGGCGACCTCGGCGGCATCGCCAAGGCGCGCGCGCTGTCTGAGGCCGTGATGCGCAACATCCGGCAGAACCTGTTCTTCGCCTTCATCTACAATTCGGCCGGCGTGCCGATCGCCGCCGGCGTGCTCTATCCGGTGTTCGGGCTTCTGTTGTCGCCGGTGATCGCCGCAGCGGCGATGGCGCTATCGTCCGTCAGCGTGGTCGGCAATGCGCTTCGGCTGCGCCGCGCGCCGCTCACGCGCTGATCAGCGCTGCGGCTGAACCAGGGCCGGCGGCGGGCGCGACGGCGTTGGCGGCTGGGACGCGACATTCGGCACGTCGGACAGGTCGCAGTGCTTCTCGCGCGCGGTCGCTTCCATCTCGTGCAGCTCGCCCCGGATCTTGAGATATTCCGGCCGATAGCCCAGCGCGCTCATCAGCCGGCCTGAGCTTTCGGTCTCCGCCCTCGCCATCAGGCCCTGGAGCTCGTCGCGCCGCTTCTTCGCGGCCGCGGCGGCGAGCGCGAGTTGCGGGCACGCATAGATGTCGTAGTCGCCGGGAGCGACGAGGAGGCTCGCCGCCCTGTCGTCGGACATGGCGCAGCCGGCCAGGAGCCCCGCCGCCAGCAGGCCCGCGGCGATCCTCAGGCTCCGGCCTCTCGTCATGCAAACCATCGCTTCGTCCGACTCGATTGACACCCGCATCCGTCCCGTATGCGGCAGCCTGCTCTCCGCGGCAAATCCGGTTTTGTGACGACGGTCCCGGAGACTGCCTTCCGTCCGCCCGATGACGGACCGGGCGGCCCTTCCGGCGTGCCGGCAGCCCCCGCAGGCGTACCGCAAAAGCGGTTATTTATCAGGCGTTTATTTGCTGCGTCCGAATGCCGACAATAGAATTGATCATGGTCAATGCCGCGATCGTCGGCCGACCATTTACTGCCCATTGTATTCGCATCGACGAATTCGAGAGGGCTTGAAACGTGTCCGACTGGGAAGCCGTACGCGCATCGCCGCTCTTCGCCGCCATGAGCGAGGCGAATTTCCGCACGGTCCGCGAGGCCGCTATCGTCAATCGCCTGCCGAAGAACGCCGCCGTGGGCAAGCAGGGCGAGCGTGTCCTCCATATTCTCGTCGACGGCGCGGTCGAACTCTACGGCAGCCATGACGGGCAAAACGCCACGATCGACGTCAAGGAGCCGGTCACCGCGATCAACCTCGCCGGCGTGCTGCGCAGCGCATCGCCCGTCGAGCAGGCGCGCACCGTCTGCGCCGCGCGCACGCTCGCCATCCCGGCCGAAGTCATCCGCGACATCTTCCGGCACGACCCCGGCTTCGCCCTCGCCGCGACCGGCGAGCTCGCCGACAGCTATCGCGACGTGATGCGGCTCCTGATGAACGAGAAGCTGCGCACCAGCGTCGAGCGGCTCGCCGCCTGGATCGTGCAGACCTGCACGGTGAACGGCGGCAACCAGGCGCGCGTCGAGCTGAAATTCAACAAGCGCATCCTCGCCTCCCGGCTCGGCATGGCGCCGGAGAACCTGTCGCGCAACCTCGCACTGCTCGAGCGCTACGGCGTCAAGAACGCCGGCCGCGACATCAGGGTCGAGGATCTGCGGCTGCTCGAGGAATTCGCCAAGCCGAATCCCGCGATCGACGGGCCGCGCGTCAACGGCCACGGCCTCGAAGCGGCCTGCTGACCTTCACGCTTTTTCTAAGGCCCAGAATCCCCGATACTCGTCGCGCGTGCCGCCCACCGGCGCCGCGACGTTGTTTTCTCGGGGAGAAATGCGATGAAGCCGAACCGGATGAAGGCGAAGCTGAAGTCCGGCGCGCCGGCGCTCGGCTGCTCGGTCATGTTCCCCTCGCCTCAGCTCGTCGAGATTCTCGGCCATGCCGGCTTCGACTGGGTCCTGCTCGACTGCGAGCACGGCTCGCTGTCGCCCGCCGACGTCGAACTGATGTGCATGGCCGCCGACGCGGTCGGCATCACGCCGATCGGGCGGCCGCGGCTCAACACGGTCATCGACATCCAGGTTCTGATGGACCGCGGCGTCGCCGGCGTGCAGGTGCCGCACGTCAACACCGCAGCCGACGCGCGCAGCGCGGTCGCATCGGTGAAGTTCGGCTCGGCGCACGGCCGCGGTCTCGCCGCCGGCACGCGGCCCGACGACTGGGGCTTCACCGGCAACGCCGCCGACTACATCCGCAAGACCAACGAGGAAACTCTCGTCATCGTCCAGTTCGAGCACGCCGAGGCGCTGCCGAACGTCGACGAGATCCTCAAGGTCGAGGGCGTCGACGTGTTCTTCGTCGGTCCGTCCGATCTGTCGCAGTCGCTCGGCCATCCCGGCAACCAGTCGGAGCCGGCGGTCGCCAAGGCGATCAACGAGACGATCGAGAAGATTGTGCGCGCCGGCAAGACGCCGGGCATGCCGGCGTCGACGGAGAATGTCGGCAAGGTGATCGGCCAGGGCGTGCGCTACATCTCCACGCACGCGCCGCGCATTCTCGGCGCCGGCGCCAAAGCCTTCTTCGCCGCGGCGAAGGGCTGAACGCCTACTCCTTCACCGCGCCGGTCATCGCCGACACGTAGTGCTCGACGAAGAAGGCGTAGAGCACGACGAGCGGCAGCGAGCCGATCAGCGCGCCGGCCATCAGCGAGCCCCAGCGATAGACGTCGCCGTCGACCAGCGCCGTGACGATGGCGACGGGCACGGTTTTATACTGCGTCGAGGA
>JBQCFB010000469.1:0-5287 GCA_051959715.1 Pseudolabrys sp. | reverse complement strand
ATGGCGAAGCAGGTCGAGCAGGCAGGCGTCCGCGTGCTCGAGCTGAATATCGGCACGCCTTATGCCAGCCAGGCGCGCGGCGTCGTCTCGACCGAGCTGGAGCCTGAGCGCGTGACCGCGATCGTCTCCACGGTGCGCGCCGCGATCAAGATTCCGCTGTGGGTGAAGATAACCGGGCAGAGCGAGCGCGTGCCCGATCTTGCGGCGGCGGCCTTCGCCGGCGGCGGCGAGGCAGTCGTCATGGCCGGCCGGCTGCTCGGGCTCATCCCGGATGTGGAAACCTTGAAGCCGCACCTCGGCACGACACTGGGCGTCGGAGGGGGCTGGAACCTGCCGCTCACGTGCCATTGGCTCACTGTTTCGCGACAACAGGTCGGCAAGGACAAGCCGCTGATCGGCATCAATGGCGCGCGCACTGGTCTCGATGTCGCCCGCATGATGCTCGCCGGCGCCAGCGCGGTCGAACTGGCGTCGCAGGTGATGCTGCGCGGCTCCGCCGTGCTGTCGTCGGCGGTGTCCGATCTCGACGCCTATCTCGCGCGGAAGGGCATGAATGCTGCGGAGCTGATCGGCGTTGCCGCCGGACAGCGCAAGACGTTCCCGGAAATGCCTCTGCGTACAGACAACTGGCGCAAGTACATCGCCCGGGACTGACAACAGAAGCAAAAAGGGGGAGGACATGTTGAAATTTGCAAGGATGATGGCCGCGTTGGCCGGGGTGGTCGTGCTGGCGCAAGGCACGCCGTCGCGTGCGGACACGTGGCCGTCGCGCACGGTGACGTTCGTGGTCGCCTTTACCGCCGGCACGACGTCGGACGTGATCGCACGTCGTCTGGCGCACGATCTGAGCGAGAAGCTCGGAAAGTCCTTCATCGTCGAAAACAAGGGCGGCGCCGGCGGCAATATCGGAGCGACCTCCGTCGCGCGTTCCTCGCCGGACGGCTACACGATCCTGTTCGCGACGACCGGGCAGGCCGCGACCAACAAGCTGATGTACAAGAGCATTGAGTACGATCCGCAGCGCGATTTCGCACCGGTCGTCCTCATCGGCAAGGCGCCGGTCATCGTCACGGCGCGGCCCGACGCACCGTTCTCGTCGATGAAGGAACTCGTCGCCTATGCAAAGACCAACTCGAGGCTGACCGCGGCCTATCCCGGTAACGGCACGCTCGGTCACATCACCGGCGAGCTTCTGAACCGCACCGCGGGCATCTCGATCACGGCCGCGCAGTACAAGGGCGCGGCGGCGATGCTGCCCGACCTCATGGGCAGCCATATCGACATCGCGATGGATTCGGCGACGCCTTATCTCGGTCCGGTCAAGGCCGGGAAGATCAAGGCGCTGGCGATCGCCTCGGCAAGCCGCTGGTCGATGCTGCCGGACGTCCCGACCGTGTCTGAGTCCGGTATCCCGGGCTTCGAAGCGAGCGTCTGGTACGCGCTGCTCGCGCCGGCCAATGTGCCGCCGGAGGTGGTAGCGAAACTCAACGAGCTCGCGAATGCCTGGCTGAAGGAGCCGGCGACGCAGGAATTTCTCGCCAAGGTCGGCGCGCAGCCGGCCGGTGGCACGCCAGCCGATCTCAAGGCCTTCACTCAGTCCGAGATCGACAAGTGGGGCCCGATCATCAAGGCGGCGAATATCAATTTCTGACGTATCAGGACGGGCGGCGCGGGCGCGGCGTCTGCGCCGCACGGTGCGCCGGCATCGCGGCGGCGCGGCCGTGTCCGAGGTTGCGCGAAATCTGGCGCGCCGCCTCGGTCAGTTGCGTGACGTCGGCGGGCCTGATCTTCTCGGGCAGGTACTGCACCGTGTCCACGATGGCGATGGCGGCAATGCAGGCGCCTTGCGAGTCGAAGACCGGAGCGGCGATGGCGTTGAGACCGAGCGCGACTTCCTCGGGCGCAGCGCCGTAGCCGAGCCGGGCGATCTCCAGCAATTCCTGCTCCAGCTTGCGCGGCGAGACAATCGGCTTGTCGGTGAAGCGCTGGAGCGGGCGCGCCAGCACGCGATCGCGGAACGGGGCCGGAGCGAAGGCGAGCATCACCTTGCCCTGGGCCGAGGCGTGGAAAGACAGCTCGCTGCCCGGCCGCACGCCGATCTCGATGGGCGACGAGCTCGGCAGGCTGGTGATCACCAGCGCGCCGCGCGGCGTCATCTCGGACAGCACGATCGGCTGGTCGAGCGCATCGCGAAGTTGCCGCATCGGGCCGTCGGCGAGATGCACGAGGTCGGCTTCCGGCGCATATCGCGACAGAAGCCGGCTCTTCGGTCCGATCAGGTAACGCGAGGTCGAAGGGTTCTGCGCGAGATAGCCGCGTTCAACCAAGGTCGTCAGGTGGCGATGCACCGAGCCCTTGGTCATGCCGAGGCGCTCGGCGATCTGGGTCACGCCGATCTCGTCGCTTGAGAAGGCGACCGCTTCCAGCACGTCGATGGCGAGCTGGACGGAATGGACGCCGTTGGGCCGGGGGTCGGGCATTGTCGTTCGGACTTTCGTTCACGAGCGCAGAACAAAATACCGGGTCGCAGCACGCGTCAACCTGGCTGTGCGGCATCTCGGCCTGTTTCTCGGAGCGAAACGCCGCCGCGTTGACTCCGACCGGCGGAGTCCTTTACGCTTTGTCGAAACGATGTTCCGCGCTCGAGAACATCGCAAGAAAATGCGGTGAGGACATGACAGGACCGGCGGACGCCACCATCGAGCGGCGGATCGATGCCCTCTTGCAGGGGGCGATCGACCCGCACGTGCACAGCGGGCCCTCGATCGCGCCGCGCGGCGTCGACCATATCGAATTGCTGCAACAGGCATCGGACGCCGGTTACGCCGCGGTCGTCACCAAGGATCACGACTACAGCAGCGTCATGACGGCGGCCCTGATCCGCAAGCACTTCCCGAACATGAGCGCGAAGATCTATCCCAGCATCGTGCTCAACAACGTCGTCGGCGGGCTCAACCCCTATGCGGTCGAGCACACCGCCGCGCTCGGCGGAAAGATCGTCTGGCTTCCGACGCTCGCCGCCGAAAACCACCTGCGCTGGCAGGCCCAGGCGCAATGGACCCATCCGGCGTCGAGCGACCGCATGCGGCCGGTGACGCCGGTTAAGGTGCTCGAAGACGACAAGAAGACCCTGCGCGACGACGCCAAGGAAATCCTCGACATCGTCGCCAAGAGCGACATGGTTCTGGCGAGCGGCCATCTGCACGTCAGCGAAACCTGGGTCGTGTTCGAGGAGGCGCAACGCCGCGGCGTCAAGCGGCTCGTCTTCACGCATCCGGAAGACATCGTCGACGCCTCGCTCAACGACGTGAAAGGCATCGCGGCGATGGGCGCCTTCGTCGAACACTCGCTGTGCATGTTCCTCGACGGCTGCAAGTTCAAGAGCTGCGAGGCCGAGGACCTGCGCAATCAGATCGAGGCCGGCGGCGTCGACAACACCATTCTCGCTTCCGATCTCGGCCAGGTCGGCACGTTCAATCCAATCGACGGCATGCGCCGTGGCATCAGGATGTGCATGGACCTCGGCTACAGCGACGACCAGATCCGCAAGATGGTGTCGACCAACACCGCGCGCGCGCTCGGCATCGAGGCCGATGTCGCATCGGCACGCGCGGCGAAGAACTGACGACCCGGCGGCCGGCGAGCCACCGATGACCAGAATGGAAGTGTAGGGAGACGGTTCATGTACGACGCCACTGATCCACGGGCCAAGCTTGCGCCGGCGGCCGGAAAGACGGCGCCCGGCGGGCCGTTCGGCCCGGCCGAGTATCTGCGATTCTATCAGGACCCGCCGCAGGACAACGACGCGGCCGGCAAGACCTGGTACGGCCGCGGCCAGAACTTCGTGCTGTCCTACACCGAGGGCAAGGCGGGCGGCGTGCTCGCGCGCGACGCGCAGGCCGATGAATACGCCGTGCTGCTCGCCGATCCGGACGTCGTCGTCGAGATCACCACCGCCGGCGGCACGCAGCGCGTCACCGGCCGGCAGCTCGCGTTCGTGCCGCCCGGCAAGTCCAGCATCAAGATCGTCGAAGCCGGCGACATCGTCCGCATCTTCACATCGCGTTCGGCCGATCTGAACGCCAAATGCGCCAACGCCGCCTCCTATGCCAACGCCAAGCCCTACGTCGCGCTGATGCAGGACTGGCCGGCGCCGAAGGACGGCTTCAAGCTGCGTGTCTACAGCCTCGACGTGAAGTCGGAGCCCGGCCGTTTCGGCCGCATCTGGCGCTGCACCACCATCATGGTGAACTACCTCGACGGCTATCAGGGTCCGCGCGACCCGAGCAAGCTGTCGCCGCATCACCACGATGATTTCGAGCAGTGTTCGCTCGCCGTCGAGGGCGAGTTCATGCATCACCTGCGCTGGCCGTGGGTCGTCAACAAGAGCAACTGGCGCGACGACGACCACGAACTGTGCGGCAGCCCGTCCATCGCCGTCATCCCGCCGCCCTCGATCCACACGACCGAAGCCTGCGGCAAGAACTTCAACCAACTCGTCGACATCTTCGTGCCGCCGCGGCTCGACTTCTCGCAGAAGCCCGGCTGGATTTTGAATGCCGACGACTATCCGATGCCGTGACCGGCAAGAAACCGAAAACGGCAAAGGACATCTTGAAAATGAACGCTGCTTCCACCTTCCGCCAACGTATGCTCGCCGGCGACAAGCTCGTCGGCTCGTTCCTGAAGACACCAACCAGCCACGGCACTGAAATCCTGGCCGGCGCGGGTTTCGACTTCGTCGTGATCGACCAAGAGCACGCGCCGTTCGACCGCACGACGACCGACATCGCGCTGATGGCGGCGAACGGGCACGGCATTCCGGCGCTCGTCCGCGTGCCGGGGCCCGACGCGATTCTCTCCGTGCTCGACTGTGGCGCGACCGGCGTGCTGGTGCCGCACGTCAAGAGCGCGGCTTATGCCCGCGAGGTCGCCGCGATGTTCCGCTATCGCAACGGCAGCCGCGGCTTCGCGACGTCGACGCGCGCCGGGCGCTATACCGGCGTGCCGATGTGGAAGCACATCGCGGACTCGGACGCGAGCATGGTGTTCGTGGCGCAGATCGAGGACCCGGTCGCGCTCGACGAGGTCGAGGCCATCGCCGCCATTGACGGAGTCGACTCGCTGTTCATCGGCCGCGGCGACCTGACCGCGGCATACGGCGACGAGACCAAGGATCCGCCCGCCGTGCTCAAGGCGGTTGAGAGGATCGCGGCGGCGACGAAGAAGGCGCGGAAGTCGGTCAGTGTCTACGTCGGCAATGCGGCGGAGGCGGCCTGGCTCAACG
>JBQCFB010000468.1:0-2431 GCA_051959715.1 Pseudolabrys sp. | reverse complement strand
GCGTGACGCCGGCGCGCGAACGCCAGTCGTCCAAGCCGCCGCGGGAGTTGCTGTCGAAGTCGCCCGTCGTCGCGACGGAGAACGAGCCGCCGGCGTTGACGTTCACTTCGGCGCGCACGAAGCCGCCGACCTTCAAGCAGGTATCGGTGCCGGGCATGTAGTAGAAGCCGGCGCCGTAGAGCGAGCAAATCTTCACGTACTGGAGGGGTTGCGGCCTTGAGCCGCCTTCAAGCCGT
This sequence comes from Pseudolabrys sp., assembly GCA_051959715.1. GTDB lineage: Bacteria > Pseudomonadota > Alphaproteobacteria > Rhizobiales > Xanthobacteraceae > Pseudolabrys. The sequence goes on along the minus strand of JBQCFB010000468.1, from coordinate 2,195 downwards.
TGATCGTGCTTGCGCGTGCGGCGCGAAAGCCTCTCGCGAGCGCGCCGGCGCGTCCCCGCCGTCTCGGGCCGTCCTAGGACGGCGCAAATGCCAAGCCTCTGATCCCGGCAAGACCTTGGCTGCGTCCTCACCAGGTTCAGCCGACGCCCCACTGGGTATAGTCTGGGTCGCGTTCGAAAACATGCGATTCCACGCGCATTTTTGGGCGCGCGAGCGACGCGGACAGAGTGATCCGGATTCGGGTTAGCGATGCGTGAAAGAGGCGCGGCCGGCGCGTCGCGTCAGCGCACGGGCGGCATAAATGTGAAAAAGCCCGCCGCGGTGACCGCGACGGGCTGTACGATTTTTTTTCAATTCCGATCGACGCACAAACCGGCGCCGGGCGTCGTCAGTCCGGCGGACGCGCCATCGCACCGAAGGCTGTGCCGCCCCCGCCGCCCGCGCCGGGCCGTTCGACGCCGGGGAACGTGACGACCTCCTGCACCAGCTCGGCCGCGCCCGTCAGCGTCTCCTGCGTGAGATGCGCATAACGCTGCGTCGTGCGCGCGTGCAGATGCCCGAGCAGGCCCTGCACGACGTAGAGCGAGACGCCGCGATTGACGAGGAAGCTGGCGAAGGAGTGCCGCAGGTCGTGCAGGCGCACGTCATCCAATCCCGCGCGCTTGCGGATGCGGTCCCAGGGGAAGAACAGCGACGCCGATGGCCGGCCCGTGACCGGCGACGGGAAGATGAAGGGATTGCCGTCGAGCCGCGGCGTCGCGCGCAGCAGCGCGATCGCGGACTGGTTCAGCGCGATGACGCGCGCCCGGCCGGATTTCGATTTCGGCACCAGCAAGGTCTTCCTGGTCCAGTCGACATAGTCCCACTTGGCGTGGGTGATCTCGTTGCGGCGCCCGCCGGTGAGAAGCAGCAGCATGATCGAGCGCGCGGCGGTCTCGTTCTCGTCCGTCTGGATGGCGCGGACGAGCGCCTCCGCCTCCTCTTCGCTGAGGAAGCGGCTGCGCTGCACGTCGGGCCCCGCCGTCAGGCCGGCCGCGGGGTTCTCCTGGCCGCCGGGCACCTTCCACTTGCGCGCCAGGTTGTACATGTAGCGCAGGATGACGATGACGCGGTTCATCGTGCCGACGGCATAGCCGTCGTCGCGCATGACATTGATGAGGGCGGAAATCGCTTCGGTCTTGATCTCGTCGAGCGCAAGGCCACCGAGGCGCGGCAGGACGTGGATGCGCAGCACCGTCTCGTCGGTGACCCAGGTGCTCTTGTAGCCGCGCACGTGCGGCAGGTAGCGCTCGGCGACGAAATCCTTCAGCAGCGGAATGCCGCGCAGTTCACGCCGCTTCTGCTGCGGATCCGCGCCGAGCAATGCTTCCGCGACGACCTGCTTCGCCTTGCGGCGCGCCTGATCGAGCGTGAGCACATCGGCCGGGCCGATCTTGTACTGGCGTTCGCGGCCGCGCTCGTCGGTATAGCGCTGGTAGAACGTCTTGCCGCCCGACGAGCGGACCTCGAGCAGGAACCCGCGCTGACCGACGTCGAAATAGTCGGTCTTGCGGCGTTCCGCGCCGCATTCCGCCTGACGCACGAACGTCGACGTCAAACAAATGGTCGGCATGACCTACGCACTCGATAAAGCCCCATAACCCCGGTCCAGCCCCTCGACCTTCCTCCGTGCAAGCGCGCGAAGGCAGCAATTGGTTGTTAAATGTCTAATACCAGACATAACCAACACGTAAATTTTCTAGCATTGAACATATATTAGCAAGTCAAAATCATAAATTATGATTTCGAATACATGGAAGATTTCATGCAACGCATCTGTCGCTCGTGCAGCGCTTTATGCGAGATTGCGCCGATGTTCCCGGTGCACCTCCGCTCGTCGTGCAACCGAAACTTGCCGGATCTAAGCCAGCATGCAGACACATCCGGTCAGCAATAGCGGCGTCAAATACCACGATCTGGTATTTCAATACTTTGCAATACTGTGGATTGTCTAAATGGCGTCCCGTGGACACGGGATTTGGCGGGAATGGTCGGGGCAGCAGGATTCGAACCTGCGACCTTCTGGTCCCAAACCAGACGCGCTACCAGACTGCGCTATGCCCCGATGGCGGGCGTCCTGAACACGCCCGAAGCGTCCCGATTACACGCTCGGCCCCGCGCCGACAACTCGGGCGTCAGCGCGACCTGAAGATCGG
>JBQCFB010000467.1:0-2055 GCA_051959715.1 Pseudolabrys sp. | reverse complement strand
CGGGCCATCGACACCGTGCCGCGCACGTGCGGCTCACGGTTGAACTCCGCTTTCAGCTTCTTGCCGGAGCCGCCCATGCCGGTGCCCTGCGGGCAGCCGGTCTGCGCCATGAAGCCGTCAATGACGCGGTGGAACACGATGCCGTCATAGAAGCCGTCCTTGACCAGCTCCTTGATGCGCGCGACGTGGCCGGGCGCAAGGTCGGGCCGCATCTCGATCACCACCTTGCCCTTGGTGGTTTCCAGCGTCAGCGTGTCTTCAGGCTTGGCCATTACAAACTCCCTCAACTTCGAATTGGAAAACCCCTCGATTGTCATGGCCGCGCTTGTCGCGGCCATCCCGATCAGGCGGACACGGTGCCCGACTTATCGGGGCCACCGGGACAAACCCGGTGGCGACAAAGCTTATTTCTCAATCGTCGCCTTCTTCACGTAGTCGAGCTTCGAAAAGCTCTTCGTGAGGTAGGCATTGCCCTCGGTCTGGATGCGGTTCTGGTCAGGACCTGCGCCGTTCGGCGCGCCCTCGCCGTAGCCCGAATAGAGCTTGTCGACGACGTCCATCCCCGAAACGATCTTGCCGAAGGGCGCAAAGCCCATGCCGTCGAGCTGGCTGTTGTCGGCAAAATTGATGAACACCTGCGTCGTGCGCGCATTCGGTCCCGACGTCGCGAAGGTGATCATGCCGCGCGTATTGTGCTGCGTGACCTTGTCGTCCGGGATGCGCGCGACGCGCCACTTGGCGTTGATCGCCGGGTCGCCGTTCAGGCCGAACTGCACCATGAAGCCGGCAATGTTGCGGAAGAAGCGGCCATCGTCGAAGAAGCCGTTCTTGACCAGATTGTAGAAGCGGTCGGCGCCGCCCGGCGCCCAGGCGCGCGTCACCTGGATGACGAAGGCGCCCTTGCTGGTCTCGAACTTCGCCTTGTAGGTCGCCGGAGCCTGCTCGGTCAGCGCGGCGGGATTGCCCAGTTTAGATTGCGCCATCGCCGGCGCGGCGAGGCTCGCGGCCAACAGGCCCGCGGCGAGCGACATGGCAATACGGCGAGACATCATCGAAGCGCTCCGGACTGGAAAAAGGGATCAGGCCTTGCCGGCGAACTTGGCCTTGAGCCGCGCGGCGACCGCAGCCGGCACGAAGGCGGAGACGTCGCCGCCCATGCCGGCGATCTGGCGGACCAATGTGGCGGTGATCGGGCGCACCATCGGCGAAGCCGGCAGGAACACCGTCTGAACCTCCGGCGCCATGGCGCCGTTCATACCGGCCATCTGCATCTCGTAGTCGAGGTCGGTGCCGTCGCGCAGGCCTCGGATCAGCATCGAGGCCTTCTCGCGCCGCGCGCACTGGATGACGAGATCGTTGAAGGTGGTGCAGGTGATTTCCGCGCCCGCCTCGCGCGCCATCGCCGCGAAGGTCTCGTCGAGCATCTTGAGCCGTTCCTCGGACGAGAACAGCGGCGCCTTGCCCGGGTGCACGCCGATCGCCAGGACGAGCCGGTCGGCCAGCCGCAGGGCCTGGCGCACGACGTCGACATGTCCGTTGGTGACCGGGTCGAACGACCCGGCATAGAGGGCGATCCGCGGCATGCCCCGGGTCTACCCCGGCCCTTGCCCTGCCGCAAGGCAGCGCCCCGGCCCGTCAACTGCCGATCACAGCCGCGTCAGGTGGAGAACTTTGCCCGCCGTTTCTCGTTGAACCGGCGAACGGGCTGGCGCGACCAATGCCCAACAGTCCGGGGAGGCGTTCATGCTGAAATCCGCAGTCAAACCGATGGCCATGGTGATCTACGCGGCGGCGATCGCCGCGCTGGCGACCCTGTTTTCCGTCGGCGGCAACGAGGTTTCGGCCGGCCCGCTGGGCGCGACGCAGGCGGCGGCGATCAAGTCCTGCACGGACCGGGCCTGGCCCTACAACACCTGCGTCGATAGTGGCTTCAGCAAGCGCAAGATCCGCCTGGTGACGACCGACCGCCTCGCGGCGAAGTAATCACGAACCGCTCTCCGGCTTTTGAGGCCGGTCCGGCGCGCCCGCGTGCTAACCCTTCTCTGGGCGCGCGGG
>JBQCFB010000466.1:0-5249 GCA_051959715.1 Pseudolabrys sp. | reverse complement strand
TCGTCATTGCCCGCCGAGGAAGTGGCCGCATTGATCAAGGCCGTGCCGGTGCACCTGACCGGCGCGCAGCCGATCGCCTCTGCGATCTCGACCGCGGGCGGCATTCGCTTCGACGCGCTCGATCCGCATTTCATGCTGAAGCCGCTGCCCGGCGTGTTCGCCGCCGGCGAGATGCTCGACTGGGAGGCGCCGACCGGCGGCTACCTGTTGCAGGCGTGCTTCGCCACCGGCGTCGCGGCGGCGGAAGGCGCGCTCGCCTGGCTCACATCAACGGCGAAATGAAGAAGGGCCGCCCGGTGCGGACGGCCCTTCCATTGTCGAACCACAGTCCCGTCGGACCGGATCACGCGGCATCAGGCCGCGCAGACTCCCACCGAGGCGAGAATCCAGGTCGCGGTTGCCGAGGTCTGCGGCGATAGACAATGAGACACTGGATCACCTCCTTTCTGATGTTGACGATGCGCCTAACATAAGCGGTCGGCAGCGCAGCGCCAGAGGCGCGTTCAGAACGGGCTGATCGGAAAATAGCGCAGCCAAAGATCGGTGAAGCGGCCCTTCTCCCACAGCCGGAACAGCGCCCAGTTGAAGGCCTGGCGCATGAGATCGTTGTTGCGACGCACGGCGATACCGATACCCTCGCCGAAAAATCGGCTCTCGGTATAAGGACCGCCGCGGAAGACGCAGCAATTCGCCGAATCGGTGCCGTTGAGCCAGAAGGCGAGCGAGACGCCGTCGCCGAACAGGAGATCGACCTCGCCCTTCTTGAGCGCCGCGCGCGCCGCTTCCTGCGACGGATAAGGATGCAGCTCGGCCTCGGTGAACAGCTCCTTGAGATACGCCTCGTGCGCGGTGCCGGCGACGACGGCGACCTTCTTGCCCTCGAGCGCCTCCGGCTTGATCTCCTCGAACTTCACGTCCTTGCGCGACACGAAGCGCGCGGGCACACGGTAATAGGGATCCGAGAAGTCGACCTTCTGCCGCATGTCCGCGCTCGGCGAGATCGAGGCGATCACCGCGTCGCCTTCGTTCCTGTTGAGCGCGTCGATGAGCGTGTCGAAGCGGCGCATCTGCACGGTGCAGGCGACCTTGATCTCCTCGCAGATCATGCGCGCGAGATCGACGTTGAAGCCGGCCGGATTGCCGTCCGGCCCGGCATAGTCGAACGGCGGATAATCCGTTTCGGTCAGGAAGCGGATGATGCTGATGCGCGACAGGTCCGGCCGCTCGGGCCTCCGGCGCGGGTCCCAGAAACTCGGAACCGACATCGGATCGGCCTTGACCGAAGGGGTCTGCGGCACCGCCGGCGACTCGGTCGGCTTCGGCGCGGCATCGTTGCGCGGCGCCTGCGCGGCGGCGGCCGACAGCCACAGGCAGGTCGCGAGCGCCACCGCGCCGCCCAGCCGTCCGCCCTGCCCTCTCCGCATCGGGAATCCTCGCCGCAAATCGCGGGCGAACATACCACCCGGATTGCGGCGGACCAGAGGTAAGTCGGCCGGAGCCGGTCAGGCGGCGGCGAGATGCTTCTCGATCTCGTGCACCGGCATCCTGACGAAGTCCTTGTCGAGCTCGGCGCGCAACGCCCCCTTGAGCGCGTGCGAATAGGCCGGGCGCAGCATGCCGAGCGCGCGCGGCGGCGCGATGAGGATCACCGACTTGGCCTTGCCGGCCGAGATCGCGGCGTCGAGGTGGTGCGCCAGCTTGACCAGGAATTGCTGCTCGGACTGATCGTGCCAGTCGGTCTGGCCGACCGACGAGCGGATCGTTCCGGTCGAAGCATTGACGCGACCGGGCTTGTCGGTGCCCTGCTCGCGCGTGGCCAAGTCCTTCTGCTCGAACACTTCGAGCGTCTTCAGGTTGGGAAACTTGGCGTCGCCGGCGTTCTGCAAGACCAGCGCCTTGGCGCCGTCGCACACCACCACCCACTCGCCTTCGCGGATCGACAGACCGGACATGCATTCCTCCTCAACGTGCACACGACCCTAGAGCAGCCGGGAACCTTGACGTTTGCTCTGGATCAAACGCCTGGAGGACGACTTCGGTTCGCTGCCGCTCAGTTGGTGCCGTCGAGAAGACGCCGCGCGATGACCTGCGCCTGGATTTCGGCTGCGCCCTCGAAGATGTTGAGGATGCGCGCGTCGCACAGGATGCGGGAAGCCGGGAATTCCAGCGCGAAGCCGTTGCCGCCGTGGATCTGCACCGCGTTGTCGGCGTTCGCCCAGGCGACACGCGCGGCCAAGAGCTTCGCCATTCCGGCTTCCAGATCGCAGCGGCGGCCGGAATCCTTCTCGCGCGCTGCGTGGTAGGTGAGCTGGCGCGCGATCATGATCTCCGCCGCCATCATCGCGATCTTGTCGGCAACGCGCGGGAAATCGACGATCGGCCGCGCGAACTGCACGCGGTTCGTGGCGTAATCGAGCGACTGCTCCATGGCCGCCTGCGCCACGCCGATCGCGCGCGCCGCCGTCTGGATGCGCGCCGACTCGAAGGTCTGCATGAGCTGCTTGAAGCCCATGCCCTCGACGCCGCCGAGCAGGTTCTCCGCCTTTACCTCGAAGCCGTCGAACGCGATCTCATATTCCTTCATGCCGCGATAGCCGAGCACCTCGATCTCGGTGCCGGTCATGCCCTTGGCGGGGAACGGATCGGCATCGGTGCCGCGCGGCTTTTCCGCCAGCAGCATCGACAGGCCGCGATGGCCCGCCTCCTTCGGATTGGTGCGCACCAGCAGCGTCATCAGGTCGGCGCGCACCGGATGCGTGATCCAGGTCTTGTTGCCGTAGACCTTGTAGACATTGCCTTCGCGCACGGCGCGCGTCTTGAGCGAGGCAAGATCGGAGCCGGTGTTCGGTTCGGTGAACACCGCCGTCGGCAGAATGCGGCCGGAAGCGATGCCCGGCAGCCACTTGCGCTTCTGCTGTTCGGTGCCGCCGCCGAGAATCAGCTCCGCCGCGATCTCCGAGCGCGTGCCGAGCGAGCCGACGCCGATATAGCCGCGCGACAATTCTTCGGAGACGACGCACATCGACTCCTTGCCCAGCCCCAGGCCGGTGAACTCTTCGGGAAGGGTCAGGCCGAACACGCCGAGCTCGGACATCTGCGAGATGATCTCGAGCGGGATATAGCTGTTGGTGCGATGCCATCCTTGCGCATGGCCGATCACCTCGGTGTCGGCGAACTTGCGCATCTCCTCGCGGATCGATTCGAGCGTGTCGTCGAGGCCGCAGGCGCCGACGGTTGCGCCATGGCCCTCGCGCATCAGCGCGACGAGGCGCGCGCGGCGCTCCGCGGTGTTGCCGGTGGCGACCAGTTGCTCGATGGCCGGCGTCATGCGCGCTGCGACCTGCGCCATCGTCAGGCCCATGTCGGCCGGGCGCACGACCTCGTTCTGGCTCATCGGGATCCCGCCGAGCACCTGCGCGACGTATTCGCCGATGCCGATGCGGACGAGATGCTCCTCGACCTCGCCGAGATTGCCGTCCGCCGCCATGCGTCCCGCATAAGCCGCCATCTGCCGCACCGCCTCGACATAGGTGGCGAGCCAGGCGAGGCCGTGCGCGGCGCGCTGCTCGCGGTCGAGCAGGCGGCTGACGACGTGTCCCTCGACCGCCACACGTTCGCGCACCCGGGCGGTGGCGTCCCCGAGCAGCGCCTCGAGGGCGGCCGCCGCGTCGCGGGCGAGCCCGACAAGGTCGCTTCCGTGAGAGGTGCGGGGGGCAGCAATGGGCATGGAAACCTCGGCAAGCGCTTCGGAAGGGCGTCCGGATTGGGTAACCGACACTACGCGTGCAGTGCACAAACGCAATGGCCGGCCCGGCTCGGGCCGCAGCCGGCCCCAACTTACAGGGATGCCCCGCAAATTGCTGGAATATTAACCATTTTCGGGCTTTCTCGATCCGTATTTCGCGCCGTGCCGAACGCCGCTGGCGGGACTGATCCCATGCCGTTGAAACGCCTCGCCCTCCTGAGCCGCCTGCCGAGGCTGCTCGCCTCCCTTTCGGTGCGCAGCCGCATCGTCGTCCTCGCCCTGATCCCGGTCGCCGGCTTTGCCGCGAACGGCATCACCTACCTGTCGGGTGAAGACGCCGTCGGCAGCACCTTCAGGACCGTGCAGCGGTCGGAGGCGCTGGCCGACGCCAGCCGCGACTTCAAGAGCGCGGTCAACACGATGCGGATCGTGGTCAAGGATTTCAGCGCCAAGCCGAGCGACGCGCTGATCGTCGACTTCGAGGGTGCCTCCGGGCTTGCAATGTACAGCCTCGAGGTGATCGACGCCCTTGATGCGCACGTCCATGCCGACATCCAGGGATTGCGCACCGACCTCGCGGGGCTGCAAGGCAATTTCGAAAAGCTCGTGCGGCAACAGCGCGAACTCGGCTACGACGATACGTCGGGCCTGCGTGGCAAGCTGAGCACCGCCGGCAATGCGGTCGAGCGCATCATCAATCAGAATACGACCTGGCTCGCCGACGGCGATTCCCGCAAGCTCAAGATCGCGCTGATGTCGATGCGCTATTACGAGGTCGAATACCGGCTCAATCAATTCGACCTCAATCGCCAGTTCTTCGCGAAAGGCTACAAGGAATTCACCGACACCTTCGACAATGTCGACGGCACGCCGGAAATGAAGGGCTCCCTCGAACAGCAGGTGAAGACCTACGCCTTGACCTTCAGGGAATGGGTCGACGCCTACGACGCCGCCCAGCCGCTGCGCGCGATGATCGATTCTGACAGTCAGCGCCTGCTGCCGCGCGCCGATGAAATCATCGAGCGGGCGCGCGCGACCGGCTCGGAAGCGGCGACGGCATTGGCCGCCTCGCAGCGCCACACCCGGATCGGCATCATCGCCGTCGGCGTCGCGATGGTGCTTTTCGGCCTCGGCTTCTCGTGGCTGATCGGGCGGAGCATCACCCGCCCTCTGCACGGTCTTGCCGCCGTGATGCAGCGTCTCGCCGCCGGCGACACGTCGGCGCGCATCCCGGCGACGCATGCGCACGACGAGATCGGCGAGATGGCACGCAGCGTCATCGTCTTCCGCGATACCATGATCGAGCGCGAAGCGCTGGCGCGACAGCAAGCCGAGACCGGCGAGCAGCGCGAGCGGCGCAGCGTCACCATTGCCGGCACGATCGGCCAGTTCAAGCACACCGTGGAAAGCGCGCTGGGCAAATTGCGCTCGGCATCGATGAAGCTGGAAATGAGTTCGAGCGATCTCAACAAGTCGGCCGACACCGTGTCGTCGGAAGCAGAGA
>JBQCFB010000465.1:0-3761 GCA_051959715.1 Pseudolabrys sp. | reverse complement strand
ACTTAAAACCATTTTTTGTACCCCGCCGAAGCGGAAAAACCGTAAACTTACCGCCGCCGCCAGGAAAACCATGGCGGTCATCAGGAAGGGCTGGGCCAAGAGCTTCTGGAACTGCAATCTATAGCCTGCCGCCACCAGTCCAGCGTGCTCGGCAATCTTGATATACAGCGGTAATTCCCAAAACGGCACAGTTTCGGGGGTCGCAAAGCTTTCACGAACCTGCTCGGGCGACAGGCTGGTCTTGAGGCGATACTCGGGCTCGCTCAGCGCCTGCTTGCCGACCCGGAAGACCCGGGCATCCTGGAGCACCCAGGCCCCTTGCTCCAGCACGGCGCCTCGCGCCTCCACCCGGCTCGCAAAGCGGCCCTCGGTGTCGAAGGTGAAGACGGTCAGCCCGTTCAGGTTGACGCCCTGGTTGCGGCTCGACTGCGCGTTGATGATCGCCGAGGTGCCGTCCGGGGAGCGCTGGCTCAGCCAGAAGGAGCCGCCGCTGCTGCCGAGCATGTCCTTCTGCGCCTGGCCGAACAGCTCGGACTCGAGGCGCTTGGAGCGCTCCTGCATCGTCGCCGAAAGCGGGTTGTAGATCGTGGTGGCGACGACGCCGAGCAGGAAGGCCACGATCAGCGCCGGCGAGACGAACTGCCATGCCGACATGCCGGCCGAACGCGCGACCACGAGTTCCAGCCGCCGCGACAGGTTGAGGTAGCAGGACATCGCGCCGATCAGGATGCAGAACGGCATGATGCGCTCGGTGATCTGCGGCACGCGATAGAACGAGGTCTTGGCGACGAGGATCGCCGACACGTTGGGGACGTCGCTCGCACGGCGCATCAGCTCGATGTAGTCGAGCAGCGCGACCAGAAAGAATATCCCGAGAAACACGGTCAGCACCGTGGTCAGGAACTTGAGGCCGAAATAGCGTGCGAGCGTTCCACCGAGCATGGCGCGCTACTGCGTCGCGAGGCGCCGTGACAGGCGCTCGGTCATGGCGTTGATGAAACGGGTGAGGAAGGCGGGCGGCTCGAGGATGAGGCCGCGCCGGATCACGAAATAGCCGCCGATGAAGGCGGCGGCGAGCGCAACGTATTGCACCGCCAGCATCCACGGCGCCGTCGCGCCGAACACGGTCGAGACGAATCCGATGAGCCGCAGCACGCCGACGCCGGTGATCGCGCCGAGCATCGACATCGTCCTACTCTGGCGCGTCGTGCGCGGCGCGCCGAGATAGGCGAAGGCGATGACGACGAAGGCGATCGGATAGAGCGGCGCGATCAGCCGGTCATGCAGTTCGGCGCGGAATTGGCCCGGCTGCTCGACATACATTTGGTCCTTCGGGTCCGGGAACATGAGTTGCCAGAGATAGCGCTCGCGGATCGAGTATTTGATCGCGGAGGCGCTGCCGGAGAACTGCGACAGGTCGAAGGCATAGCGGTCGAACACGACCAGCGCCGGATCGGCGCGGTTGGGCTCGCGCCGCTGCACCACGCCGTTTTGCAGGATCAGGAACGTGCCGTTGGCGTTGTCGATCAAGTCGCCGGTTTCGGCGAGCACCGTCAGGCGTTCGTTCGGATTGCGGCGGTCGTCGAGCATGATGCCGACGAGCTGCCCGTTCGGCCGCCGTTCGCGGATGCGGATCGTCACGCCGGATTGCAGCGAGGTGAAGCGGCCCGGTTGCACGATCGTGCTGACGACGTTGGCCTGCACCTCGGTCAGCCAGTCGCGCAGCATGCGCAGGCCCTTCGGCGCGAAATAAGCGCTGATCGCGGTCACCAGAATCGCGACGACGATGGCGACGTTCATGAACGCGCGAAACAGCAGCCAAGGCGACATGCCGGCCGCGTTCATGACGATGATCTCGGAGTCGGTCGACATCTTGTTGAGCGTGTGCGCGACCGCGATCAGCAGCGCGATCGGCGCGATCACGAGCACGAGCAGCGGGATGATGAGGCCGGTGATGCCGACGAAGACCAGCACGGTCTGGCCCTGGCTGGTCATGATGTCGACGTCGCGCAGCGCCTGCGTCACCCAGATCAGCAGGGTCAGGCTGATGAGCACGACAAGGAACGCACTGAACGTCGTGCGGAAAATATATCGGCTGATCGACCCCATCCGCGACGTCGTCCCCCAATCCGGCAAGTGGCCGGCGTGCCGCCCGGCTCCCCAGCCGGACGCGCGACACGAGAATTCTAACTCAAGGCGCCGCACCCTTGACCTTGATCGGCCGACAAAGTGGCCGGGCAAAGGCGGGACCGGCCCGATATGCACAACGAAAAGTTAAGGCCGTGACATAGCTTAGGCCACGTTTTCGTGCCCCTCCCGGCTGATTCCCGCAAGAGGTACCGCCCGTTGTGGCCAACCTTAACGTGTATCCGGATCGCGGCGCTACCGGCGCCGCGTCATGCCGCGATGGGGCTTGGCAGGGGGCGCGCGCCGGGGGCATATGGCTCACCTTTCGAAATCACAGCAATTCCCAAGGATCTGACATGGCCGACGCCCCGAAGCTGGTTTTCGGACCCATTTCCGCCCCCGCGCGCGGCGTCCTGGTCGTGTTCTGCGACGACGGCCTGAAGTTCGGTCCGGCGACCCGCAAGGTGCTCGGCTCGGCGGCCGATCTGGTGCAGCGGGCGGCGAAATCGGAGCGGTTCGCCGGCAAGCGCGGCGCGAGCCTCGACCTGATCCATCCGGAGGGCCTGAAGGCGGCCCGGCTGACGGTGGTCGGCATCGGCAAGGCGGCGGAGATCAAGCCGCGCGACTTCATCCGGCTTGGCGGCGCCGCCATGGGCAGGGTGCCGACGGCCGCGGCCGAGGCGACGATCGTGGCCGAGCTGCCGGCCGGGCCGATGACCGCGGAGCAGACGGCCGACCTCGCGCAGGGCGCGCTCCTGCGCGCCTACGTGTTCGACCGCTACAAGACGAAGCGCAAGGACGAGGACAAGGCGCCCGACAAGCGCACGGTGACGATCGCCGCCGGCGACGCCGGCGCGGTCCGCCGCGCCTTCGCGCGGCGCGATGCGATCAATGGCGGCGTGACGACGGCGCGCGATCTCGTCAACGAGCCGGCCAACGTCCTTTACCCGGAAGAGTTCGCGCGCCGCGCGGCGGCGTTGAAGAAGTCGGGGCTTTCGATCGAAGTGCTCGACATCAAGGCCATGAAGAAGCTCGGCATGAACGCGCTGCTCGGCGTCGGCCAGGGCTCCAGGCGTGACAGCCGCGTCGTGGTGATGCGCTGGGACGGCGGCAAGAAGGGCGAGGCGCCGGTCGCCTTCATCGGCAAGGGCGTATGTTTTGATACCGGTGGCATCTCGATCAAGCCGGCCGCCAGCATGGAGGACATGAAGGGCGACATGGCGGGCGCCGCCTGCGTCACCGGCCTGATGCAGGCGCTGGCGGCGCGGAATGCGCGCGTCAACGCCGTCGGCCTGATCGGCCTCGTCGAGAACATGCCGGACGGCAATGCGCAGCGCCCCGGCGACATCGTCAAGTCGATGTCGGGTCAGACGATCGAGATCATCAACACCGATGCCGAGGGCCGGCTCGTCCTCGCCGACGTCATCTGGTACGCGGCGCAGCGTTTCAAGCCTAAATTCATGATCGATCTGGCGACGCTGACCGGCGCCATCGTCGTCGCGCTCGGCCAGGAATATGCCGGCATGTTCGCCAACAATGACGAGCTTGCCGAGCGCCTGACCAAGGCGGGCGAGGAGACCGGCGAGAAGGTGTGGCGCATGCCGCTCGCGCCCGAATACGACAAGATGATCGAT
>JBQCFB010000464.1:0-2253 GCA_051959715.1 Pseudolabrys sp. | reverse complement strand
CGATCCTTGATGCCGCCGATGAAGCCGGTGTGGTGGTGATAGATCTTCTGGTCGCGCTTGCGGCCGGTGAACACGGCCTTGGCGGCGTTGACGACGATGACATTGTCGCCGTCATCGACGTGCGGGGTGTAGGACGGCTTGTGCTTGCCGCGCAGCCGCATGGCGACGATCGAGGCGAGACGGCCGACGACGAGCCCGGTGGCGTCGATCGTGACCCACTTCTTCTCGATGTCGGCGGCCTTGGCCGAATAGGTCTTCATGACAAATCCTTGAGACAGGCCGGGCGCGATCAGCGCGCTCCGAAGGTGGCCGTTCTCTAATGGAGCATTCCGCTGCGGTCAATGAATTCCAAGGGCTATTTATGTCGTATAATCATGATGTTGCAAGAATGGTATTTTAGCACCAGTTACTGGTGCGGAGATACCATTGAATAATCTCAACTGGCCGGGAGCGAATAGGTGGACGTGACGTGGGCCACCGGCTCCGACAGGCCACCCGAGTAGATCGCCACCTCCCCGACTGCCAAGCGCTTGCCAACCTTGAGTAATTTCGCCTCGGCGATGAGGTCGGTCGGGGCCGGCTTGCGCAGGAAGTTGATGTTCAGGTTGGTCGTCACGGCCAGCGGCTGCCGGCCGACCGCGGAGAAGACGGCGACGTACATGGCGAAATCGGCAAGCTCCATCATCGTGGGACCCGAGATGGTGCCGCCCGGCCGGATGTAGTCCTCGTGGAAATGCCGCCGGACGCGGATATTGCCGAACTCCACCCGCTCGATCGTAAGCCCGCAGCCCTCGTAGAAGGCCTGCGGGAATTCCTTGTGGAGGACCTCGGCGATTTCGTCCGCGTTCAGCGCCGGCGCCTTCATTGCGAGCCCCCTCGCCGGCAAGCGCCGGCCACGTCACGTCTTGGGGCGCGCGCGGCGGGGCGTCAACCGCGCCTGCTCTCCTTGCCGTAGAGCGCGCGCAACTCGCTCTTGGCTTTTTCGAGCTTCGCCTTGCGCGTCTTCGGCAGGCCTTTGCCGGCGCGGTTGATGAAGAAGGTCAGCATCGACATGGCAGAGCGGTACGGGTCCGATTTGCGGCGCCGGCTGTGCTCGGCCGAGCGCTTCAGCGACAAGGCGATCGCCTTCGGCGAGCCCTTCTTGAACACGCCGTTTTCGAGCGTCAGCGCATCGCTGGTGTCGGTGACGCGCTGCGACCAGCGTCGCGTGCGCCCGGCTGAGGTTTTCTTGCGGCGGCGCTTGGCCATGACCTGCTCCCTTTCCACCAAAACGTGCCGGCCAAATGCGCGTTCCCGTCTTTGCGCGATGCGGCGGCAGGTCTATCCTCACCGCATGAACAAGCCGGTCGACGTCCCTGTCCTGCTGCGCGAGCGCGACGGCGAGATCGCCGTGCTCGTGCTCAACCGCCCGCATCCGCGCAACAGCCTGTCGGAGCCCCTGCTCAAGGCGCTCTCGGCGGCGCTGCGCGAGATCAAGGATGACAAGAGCGTGCGCGTCGTCGTCCTGGCCGCGAACGGTCCGGCCTTCTGCGCCGGCCATGATCTCAAGGAATTGACCGCGCGCCGCGCCGACGCCGACGGCGGCCGCGCCTATTTCCGCCACATCATGACGACGTGCAGCGCGATGATGCAGCAGATCGTGACCCTGCCGCAGCCCGTGATCGCCGCCGTGCAAGGCCCGGCCAGCGCCGCCGGCTGCCAGCTCGTCGCGAGCTGCGATCTCGCGGTCGCTTCCGAATCGGCGAAGTTCGCAACGCCCGGCGTCGACATCGGTCTGTTCTGCTCGACGCCGATGGTGGCCCTGTCGCGCAACGTCTCCCGCAAGCACGCGATGGAAATGCTGCTCACCGGCGACATGGTCGAGGCGAAACGCGCCGCCGACATCGGTCTCGTCAACCGCGTCGTACCGGCCGGCCGCGAGCGCGGAGAAGCCGTTGCCCTCGCGAAGCAGATCGCGTCGAAATCCTCCTACACACTCAAGGTCGGCAAGGAAGCTTTCTATCGCCAGCTCGAATTGCCGCTCTCCGAAGCCTATGCCTACGCGTCCGAAGTGATGACCGAGAACATGATGGCGCGCGACGCAGAGGAAGGCATTTGCGCATTCATCGAAAAGCGTGATCCCAAATGGCAGGACCGCTGATCGATCGCGGATATACAATCACACGCGCTTGAACGGCCTTTGCGGCCTGCGTGGCAGCGCCTATGTTCGGTCGACCTTCCGCCGGACACCAGCCTCATGAACAATGCCTCGAT
>JBQCFB010000463.1:0-36013 GCA_051959715.1 Pseudolabrys sp. | reverse complement strand
CGCGGCCGAGTGCTCGCCGAGGCGAGGCGCCGGACGCCGCAGCGACCACGGCGTGGCGCGCATCTTGAGCGGCGCCGCCGGCATGCGCGCCGGCTTGCCGCCGATCTCGACCTCGACCAGGGTCCTCCGCTCAAGCGAGTGCTCTGAGTTGGCCATCTTGCGGATCGAATAGAACGGGAAGATCGGAAGCTGCGCCTGCTCGGCAAAGGCGTGCAGCTCGTCACCGGTCAAGGTCATCGTCCATTCGATGATCTTCATGCGCAGCGTGACCCAGTTCGCCGTGCGCGCAATCTCGGTGGCGTAAAGTTCGCTGCGCGCCCATTCGGGATCGCCCATCGTCTGCGTCAGCCGCTCCCAATGAATTTCCATCGGCGCGGCGACGGTGACGTAGCCATCCTTGCACGGCACGTAGAAATTCGGCATGCGGCCGATCGTGATCGGATTGAGCAGCCGGTTGTAGTGCGAGCCGACATAGGAGGCGTTGGTGACGTCGCGAATCTGCAACGACGCCATTGCCGCCTGCTGGCTGAGCTCGATGTGGCAGCCCTCGCCCGTATGGCCGCGGCCGAGCAGCGCAGCCATCGTCGCTTCCGCGGCGACAACGCCCGCGACAGTCTCGGCGACGAAGCAGGCCGGATGCAGCGGCGGCTCCTTGACGAGGTCGTCGGCCGCGTCGGGCATCCCGGGCGTGCTGTAGGCCATGCCGCCCATCGCGTAGGTGACGAGTTCGTCACCCAGACGCTCGGCCCATGGACCGGTCGGGCCGAACGGCGAAATCGTCGTGATGATCAGCCGCGGGAAACGCTGGCGCAACGCCGCCGGCGCAAGACCGGCGGCCTCGAGCGTCTTGAGCGGCAGATTGCTGATGAAGATGTCGCTGCGTTCCAGGAGGCGGTGCAGCTCGGCCTGATCGGCTTTCCGTTCGAGATCGAGCACGACGCCGTACTTGTTCGTGTTGAGGTACATGAACAGGCCGCTCGCCTCCGGGTCGGCTTGGCCGTCCGGAAACGGGCCGCGGCGCCGCGAGGAATCGCCCTCCGGGCTTTCGACCTTGACCACTTCCGCGCCGAAATCGCCGAACAGCTTGGCGGCGTATGGAGCCGAGGTGCCGTCGCCGAGTTCGACGACGCTCACGCCGGCCAGCGGTCCTGTCACCGTCGATTGCGCATTCCCGGACATCGTTCTACTTCCGCATCGCGCCGAGGCGCTCGATGACTTCTTCCGCGCCGCGCACCATGGACATCATGATCTCCTTGGCCGGGCGCTTGCGGTCGAGCATCCCTCCGATCTGGCCGACGGGATTGTTGATGAGGTCGGCGCGGTTGGCCGCCTCTGCCGCCGCGACGAAGTCGTCCATCAATACGCCCTGGAGCGGCATTGGCAGCGCCTTGAGGCCCGACTCGTCCCAGGCCTTGATGACGTCGTTCTTGTAGTCGCGCGCCGTCTTGCCGGTATAGGCGCGCGTGACGATGAAGTCCTCCGCCGCGCCCTTGATGATCTCTTCCTGGTGCTTGGGATAGATGTTCGACTCTTCGGCCAGCAGAAAGGCCGTGCCCACCCAGACGCCGACTGCGCCGAGCGCGAGGCCTGCGGCGACCGTGCGGCCGTCGGCGATGGCGCCGGCAGCGATGACCGGCGTCGGCCCCACCGCGTCGCACACCATCGGAATGAGCGGGAAATTCGCGATCGTACCGGTGTGACCGCCCGCCTCGTATCCTTGCGCGATCACGTAATCGACGCCGGCCTTCTTCTGTCGCTCGGCATTGCGCACGTTGCCGACCAGACCCATCACCTTCATGCCGGCCTGCTTCGCCTGCGGCGCAACCCAGCTCGGATCGCCGAGGCCCGCTGCAAAGACCGCTATGCGCTCCTCGAGGCAGACGTCGACCTGCCTGCGGATGAATTCCGGCGACATGGCCGCGAGCTTCGATTCCACCGGCTTGAGGCCAAACTTGCCGATCAGCGATTTGGCGAACGCCGCCTGCTTCGGAAAATCGCGCTCGATGCGCGCGCGCATCTCCGCCCGGTCCGGCACGGATGTATCGTCCATGCTCGCCGGCAGCAGGAGATCGACGCCGAACGGCTTGTCGGTCAGGTTGCGCACGGCGCGGATGCGGCGGCGCACCTCGTCGGCATCGAGCCACGAGCAGCCGAGGATGCCCATGCCGCCGGCATCGCTCACCGCGGCAACGAGTTCGGGCGGCGTCGCCTTGCCCTTCACGCCCATGCCAGCGAGGAAGACGGGGTACTCGATCTTGAGATCGTCGCAAAGGCTCGTGTGCAGCACGCTCTTGCTCATGTCGCCGGTCCTTGGCACTGCGGTTTCATTTTCGATCGGTCAGAGACTGGTTCGTTGAAGTTTCGGATCGAGCACGTCGCGGATGGCGTCGCCGAGCAGGTTCGAGGCGAGCACCACCAGCGTGATGGCGAGCCCGGGGAAGAGCACGATCCACGGTGCTGTTAGCGCGAGCGACGTGGCCGAGCCGGACATCATCAGGCCCCACGAAGGCTGAGGCTCCTGGATGCCGGCGCCGAGATAGTCGAGCGCCGCCTCCTGCACGATGGCGAGGCCGAGATAGGCCGTCGCGATCACCAGAAGCGGCGCAAACGTGTTCGGCAGGATGTGCTGCACGATGGTGCGCAGATTGCTGCAACCGATCGCGCGCGAGGCCTCGATGAACGTGGTCGTCTTCAGCACCAGCGTGCTGGCCCGCGAGATGCGGGCGGCCCGCGGCACGATCGGCATAGCGAGCGCGATGATGACGTTGTGCACCGACGAACCGAGCGCCGCCGCCATCGCCAGCGCCAGCAGCAGCATCGGGAACGCCAGCATCGCGTCCATGACCCGCTGCGCGACCGAATCGTACCAGCCGCCGAAATAGCCGGACGTGACGCCGATCGCCGTACCGACGACGACGCCAAGGATGCTCGCACCAAAACCGACGATGAGCGAAATGCGCGCGCCGTAGATCAGCCGCGACAGTATGTCCCGCCCGAAAGCGTCCGTACCCAGCCAGTACAGCGCGCTCGGTGGCTTGTAGAGCGCGCCCGGATCGCCGGCGGTCGGATCATAAGGAGCCAGGTAGGGGGCGAAGATCGCGGCGAGCAGCATGACCAGGAGCACGATGGCGCCGAGCGTGCCGAGGGGCTGACTCAGCATCAGTCGCACCATGCGCGCGCCACGGGTCGGCTGCGGCGGCGCGATCGCAGGCTGGAAGCCCGCATAGGCGGCGAGTGTGTCCGAGGTGACTTCGGTCATGCCCGAGCCCCCTGCACGCGCGTCCGTGGATCGAGCAGGCCATACAGAAGATCGACCGCGAGGTTTCCGAGCACCACGATCGCGGCAAGAATCAGCACGATGCCTTGCGCCGCCGGATAATCGCGGTCGAGGATCGACTGGACGACGTATTGTCCGAGCCCTGGCACGCTGAACACCGACTCGGTGATGATGAGGCTGCCGAACAGCGCGGCGATCTCGAAGCCGATCAGAGTGATGATCGGCAGCGCGCCGTTCCAGAGCGCGTGACGGAACACGACGCGCCGCTCCGACAGGCCCTTGGCACGCGCGGTGCGGATGTAATCTTCGCCGAGCACCTCGCGCATGATCGAACGCGTCATGCGCGCGATCAGCGCGAGCTGCCGAAGCCCCACGGCGACGGACGGCCAGAAAAGCTGCGACAGGCTCGCCAGCGGGTCCATCCAGATCGGCTGCCAGAACAGCGGAGCGCTCCAGTGGAAGAAGAACACCAGCCCGAGAATGATCAGCAGGCCGATCCAGAACGAGGGCGCTGCGAGGCCGACTATGGTGATCGTCTGGAGGATCCGGTCGACCCACGTCCCCGCGAGCCATGCGGACAGGACGCCGGCGGGCACGCCAAGTCCGACGGCAATGACCATGGAGAGGACGACGATCTCGAGCGTGTAGGGAAAGCGGCGGCTGATGTCCTCGATGACGGGACTGCCCGTGCGCAGCGACGTCCCGAAGTCGAGCTTGCCGACATGAGTGGCCCAGTCAGCGAACTGAACGACCAAGGGCCGGTCAATGCCGAGCTGATGGCGGACCTCCTGCAACTCTTCTTGGCTGACGACACCGCTACCCGCGCCCGACATCATGACCGCGGCGTCGCCCGGAATGACGCGCATGACCAGGAACACGATCAATGCGACACCGAACAGGGTGACGAAGCCGGTAGCCAGACGCTGGGCGAGGTACCCGAACATGTCGCTCCGAGATCAGACGTTCAACCAGACCCGATCCATCTGCATGTTGGCGTAGAGGTCGTTGAGCGCGTTCCAGCCCATGACCGACTTCTGGTACGCCGCGCCGTAGCCGACCCAGGCGAGGTTGATCTGGTAGTAGGTCTTCAGAAACTGGACCTGGAAATCGCGGATCAGCTTCTTGCGCTTCTCGGCGTCGCCCTCGGCGGACTGGGCGCGGAACGCCTGGTCGATCGAATCGTCTTTCCAGTTGCCGTAGTTGCGGCCGCCGAAGCTCGTATAGCCCTCGCCGAGAATCTGGTCGGGCAACGATCCGCTCACCGCGACAGAGTGCGCGAGACACTGGAACTGGCCGCCGGTCTCCATCGCGTAGAAGCCGCCGGCGTCGCGCACATCGACCGTCGCATCGAAACCGACCGTCTTGAGCTGCGCAGCGAGGTTGATCGAGGAATCGCGGAAGGCGGGAATGTCGCCGCGCGCGAGCAGCACGAGTTTGAACCCCTTCGGCACGCCGGCCTGCTCGAGCAACTCCATGGCGCGCTTGCGGTTCGCCTCGATGTCGCCGCCGACGCCCGGCACCGTGTCGTAGCCGGCGAATTGCTTCATGTCCGCCGCTTCGAGATTGTACGGACTTCCGGGCGTGAGCAGGCCGTAGCTGTGATAGAATGCGCCGGCGAGCGGGCCGACCGTCTTGATGAAGGACTGGCGGTCGATCGCCAGCGAGAGCGCCTGCCGCACGCGGATGTCGTCGAACGGCTTCACCTTCACGTTAGGGATCAGGTTGATGAAGGTCGGTGTCGGACGGCGCAGCGAGGTGATGTTCGTCTGCTTCTTGAGCCCTTCGAGCACGGACTCGTTGGCGAAGAAGAAACAGGCATGGATGCGCCCGCCCTGCAGCGCCGCGGCGCGCTCGACCTCCCCCTTGATCGGGAACATCTGGACCTTGTCGAGGTAGGCCTTCTGGCCGAAATACTTTTCGTTGCGCACGAGTTCGTAAATCTGGCCGTCGACCGCCTGTGACAGCTTGAACGGGCCCGAACCGATCACCGTGCGCTTCATCCCCTGCCCCGACGCGTCGAGCGGCTCGACCACCTTCTTCGGCACGATGACGTTGTAGGGATTGGCGACCTGGAACGGGAAGTCGGCCTGCGGCGCGGTCAGATGGACCACGACCGTCGTCGCATCCTTTGCCTCGACCTCCTTGACGTTGCCGAGCAGGCCCTTGCGCGGACTGACGATGCCCTTCGGCGGCTTGCGGATGCGATCGAGGCTGAAGGCGACGTCTTCCGCCGTGACCGGCATGCCATTGTGGAATTCGGCGCCGGCATGCAGGTGGAAGGTAATTGTCATGCCATCCGCCGACACCTCGTATCTCTCGGCGAGGTCGGGAACGAGCTTGTTGATGTCGGTCGGGTCGATCCGCAGCAACGTCGAGAAACAGGGAGAGCCGACGAATTCGGTGAGATAGGTCGCCGACTGATGCATGTCGAGCGTCGGCGGATCGCCACCGCTGCTCAGCAGCAGCGTGCCGCCGCTCTTCGGCGTCTGTGCCCACGCCGTCGCCGGCAGGGCGGCGGCAATCAGGCTGCCTGCTCCTGCCTTGAGAAGTTCGCGTCGGTCCATCGAGAGAATGCCTGCATCGCCCTTCGCACTCATGACCGCCCTCCGCGCCTGTCAGATGTTGCCGGCTAACCGATTTCGCTGGTTCTCGTATTGCAATGGCGGCGGCGCTTGCTCGGCGGCATGAGCGCCGCTGCGAAGACCGCGCAGGTAATAGTCGGCCATGTGCTCGGAAATCTCGGCCGAGGTGAACGGCCCGCTCGGGCGGTACCATTTGGGGATCCAGTTGATCCCGCCCAGGATAGCAAAGCCGGTCAGCTTCACGTCGGCGCAGACGAATTCACCCGCACGCACGCCATCTTCAATCAGCAGACGCACGCCGCGCTCGAGTTCGTCGCGCTTGGCGATGTACTGTTTGCGCTGCGACGAGCGGATGTTCTCGAGGTCCGTTTGGAGAATGCTGCCGAAACCGTCGTCGATGATCGCGCGGATATGACGCACCAGCAGGATGCGCAGCTTCTCGGATGGCGTGTGGCCGAGCGCACGGGCGTCCGAAAGCGCGCGCAAGCTGTTCTCAACACTGCGCATATGGCAGTGGTAGAGAATGTCCTGCTTGTCCTTGAAGTAGTAGTACAAATTGCCCTTGGTCATGCCGAGTTCGTCGGCGACCTGCTTGATCGTCAGCGACGACAGGCGCGAATTCCGCAACACGTTGGCGACGCTGCGCAAAATCGCTTCGCGCCGATCGTCCTTCAGGCTTGGAACGCCGTTCCAGCGCGCGACCTTCTTTGCGGCCGGCTTTTTCGCCGGCGGCCCGCTCTGCTTCTGCGCAATCTGTGCGGTTTTTCGCGCCGCTCTGCTCATTTGAACGCCAGTTAAAACGCTTTGACTTCGTGTTCAAAATTTTTACGATGCGCTTGTGAGCCTTGTCAACAGCGATGCGCGCGCGGGTATGGTGAGCAGTGGTGAACGGCTGATGGAGCGCAGCACACAATCACCGGCAGTGCCGTTCGCCGCGCCGGGAAACGCGCCGCTGCTGTCGCTGCGAAATCTCAGCACCGAATTTTCCACCGGACAGGGCGTGCTGCACGCGGTCGACGACGTGAGCTTCGACATCCATCCGGGTGAAACACTCGGTCTCGTCGGCGAATCCGGCAGCGGCAAAAGCGTCACCGCGCTCAGCATCATGCGACTCGTGCGGCCACCGGGCCGCATCACATCCGGGCAGATTCTCTATAAGGGCCGCGACCTGCTCGCGCTGTCATCGCAGGAGACGATGGCGATCCGCGGCAAGGATATCGCGATGATCTTTCAGGAACCGATGACGTCGCTGAACCCGGTATTTTCCGTCGGCGACCAGATTGCGGAATCGGTCCAGTTGCACGAGCGGGTGAGCCGTCGCGAGGCGATGGAGCGCGCGATCGAGATGCTGAATATCGTACACATCCCCTCGCCGCAGCGGCGTGCGCACGAATATCCGCACCAGCTTTCCGGCGGCATGCGCCAGCGCGTCATGATCGCCATGGCGCTCGCCTGCAATCCGAAGCTGCTCATCGCCGACGAACCGACGACGGCGCTCGACGTGACGATCCAGGCGGAAATCCTCGACCTCCTGAACGAGCTCAAGGATCGTTTCGGGATGGCCGTGCTGCTCATCACCCACGATCTCGGCGTCGTGGCCGGGACGGCCCAGCGCGTGATCGTGATGTATGCGGGCCAGATCGTCGAGGAGGCGTCGGTCGACGCGCTGTTCGAAGCTCCACTGCATCCCTATACGCAGGGCCTGCTGCGATCCATTCCGCGCGTCGACCGCGCGGCCGCGCGACAGCAGCGCCTTACCCAGATTCCCGGCACCGTGCCGATCCTGCGCGGCGAATTGCGCGCCTGCTGCCGCTTCGCGCCGCGCTGCAGCTTCGCCAAGCCAAGCCATTTCGAGAAGACGCCGCCCTTGAGGGAGGTGCGTCCCGGCCACAAGGCGGCATGTTTCCTCTATGACTGAAGCGCCCGCCCAGCCCCTGCTCAGCGTCCGCAAGCTGACGAAGCACTTCGACGTCAGCGGCAGCATGTTCGCGCGCGACCGCACCATCGTGCGGGCAGTCGACGGCGTCAGCTTCGACATCGCGCCCGGCGAGACGCTCGGGCTGGTCGGTGAGTCGGGCTGCGGCAAGTCGACCACCGGCCGCACAATCCTGCGGCTGGAAGAGGCCACCTCTGGTGAGGTGCTGTTCGAAGGCCGCGACATCATGAGCCTCGACCGGCACGATTTGCGCGCGCTGCGCCGGCGCATGCAGATCGTCTTCCAGGACCCCTACTCGTCGCTCGACCCGCGCAAGACGGTCGGCGCAATCGTCGCCGAGCCCTTGATCGTGCACGATCTCGCGCCGGACCGGAGCGAGCGCGAGGACCGGGTCGTCGAATTGCTCCAGACGGTCGGCCTCTCCCGCGACCATCTCGGCCGCTATCCGCACGAGTTCTCCGGCGGCCAGCGCCAGCGCATCGGCATCGCGCGCGCACTGGCGATGAGCCCGAAGCTCATCGTCTGCGACGAACCGGTTTCGGCGCTCGACGTCTCGGTCCAGGCACAGGTCATCAACCTGCTGCAGGATCTCCAGGAGCGGTTCGGCCTGACCTACCTGTTCATCGCGCACGACCTCTCGGTGGTCGAGCACATCTCGAACCGGGTCGCGGTCATGTATCTCGGCAAGATCGTCGAGGTTGCGCGCGCACACGACCTCTACGCAAACCCGAAGCATCCCTACTCCGAGGCGCTGCTGTCGGCCGTTCCGATTCCCGATCCGAAAGCGAAGCGCCACCGCATCGCGCTGAAGGGCGATCTCGGCAGCACCGGTAGCCCGTCGCCGGGATGCCGCTTCTATCACCGTTGCCCGTTCCGAGAACCTTCGTGCGCGACCAACGAACAGATCCTGACCGAAGTCGCCCCGGGCCATCTGGTGGCCTGCCAGGTGCGGACCGGCGTTCACGGAACGGATACGACATCGCAGAAACAGGACGAGACGATTCAATAACCGGGACCACACACTGACGGCATTGGAGACTTGGCCATGCGGACGACAAGCACTGGAAGTATCCTGCACGTAGATCGGCGCGCGCTTCTCAAGACGGGCGCCGCAGGCATTCTGGCCGCGGCGCTGCCTGGACCATCCTTCGCCGACGGACCGAAGACCGGCGGCACGCTGCTGCTGAGCAGCGGCGGCGATCCGCCGACGCTCGACATGCACCAGACGCCGACCTATCTCACGCAATTCATCGGCGCCCCCTGCTATTCCACGCTGCTGCGGATCAGCGCGACCGACATCGACACCCTCGTTCCGGACCTTGCCAGAAGCCACGACGTGTCCTCCGACGGCATGACGGTGACGTTCCATCTGCAAGCGGCGGCCGAGTTTCACAACGGCATGCCGGTCACCGCAGACGACGTGGTCTTCAGCCTCAATCGCATCCGGACTCCGCCGAAAGGCATCGTCAGCCCGCGCAAGGGCCTGCTCGGCAGCATGAAGTCGGCCGAAGCGAAGGATGCGCACACGGTCGTTGTTCATCTCAACGAGCCCGAGCCGGACTTCCTGTTCCAGGTCGCGAACCCGTACAACGTGATCGTGCCGCGCAAGGTGGTCGAGCCACTGGACGCGTCCGGGCAGGGCATGAAGCGAACGGTCGTCGGCTCCGGCCCGTTCAAGCTTTCGCAAGCGATCGACGGACAGATCTACGAGCTGGTTCGCAACGACAAATACTTCGGCGACAAGCCCTATCTGGACAAGATCCAGATGTTTCCGATCAAGGGCGAGGTCGAACGCGCGGCCGCCCTGCAGAGCGGGCGCATCCACGGCTGCTTCTTCTTCGCCAATGAAGCGGTGCTCGAGGGCCTGCGCAAGCAGCCGAGCATCGAGGCGTTCCGCCGGCCGACACCGACCTTCGTCAACCTCATTCCCAACATCAAGATAAAACCGTTCGACGATATCCGCGTCCGGCAGGCGCTGTCGCTGGCCATCGACCGGACGGCATTTATCAAGACCGTCGGACCGCTCGCCGGCGCCTTCTACCACAGCACGGGACTCCTCATGCCCGGCAGTTCGTTCAATCTCGGCATGGACGAGATCAAGCAGTTCGCCGGTTATGACACGATGCCCGGCGCGGGCGGCAGCATCGACGCCAACCGCAAGCGAGCGATCGAGTTGCTCGAGCAGGCCGGCGTGCCGAAAGGTTTCAAGATCGCGCTGCTCGCGCGCGGCGACATACCGGCGTTCCGTGATTCATCGATCAACGTCGCGTCCCAGCTCAAGAGCATCGGTATGGACGCCACCGTCGACGTCCGCGACGCCGGCGGGTTCTACGCGGCCGAAACCAGCGGACAGTTCCAGCTCGTCGCCCATTCCGTGGGCTTGAGCGGATCGCGCCCCGACCAGATCCTTGGCGAGGGCTATACGAGCTTCGGCGGCCGCAACTACGGAAACTGGAAGGACGAGTCGATCGACGCCGCCTACCGCGCGCAATCTGCGGAGATCGACCCTGCCAAGCGCAAGCAGCTCATCAAGGATTTCCAGCTCAAATTCCTGAAGACCTACTACCAGATCAATCTCGCCTGGGTCGGCTATGGCGGCGCGCACGCCAAGATCTTCAAGGGCTGGCAGCCGCTGACTGACCTCTACGCCAACATGCAGATGGACCACGTCTGGCTCGAAACCTGAAGACATGAGCGTACCGATGAGCACGATCGCAGCCGCCGATCCGACGGCATTCCAGGACTATGTGGGCCGCACTGAAACCTTGCGCGCCCGCATCAACGAAGAGCCGGTTCACCTTCTGGCCTCCCTGCTCGACCGCCGTTTCGACGAGATGTCGCCGAAGGGCGTGCTGCCGCCGCTCTGGCACCTGCTCATCGTGCCGCCACCCGTGCGTCAGTCGGAGATCGGGCCCGACGGTCACCCGAAGCGAGGCCCGTTCCTGCCGCCAATCACATATCCGCGCCGGATGTTCGCCGGTGCGACTGTCCGGTTCTTAAGTCCCCTGTTTGTCGGGGAAGAGGTCGTCCGGACGACGACGATCAAGTCGATTACGCCCAAATCGGGCCGCAGCGGCAATCTGATCTTCGTGACCATTTCCAACACGATCGAAGGGCCGCGCGGCGTTGCGCTGACCGAGGAGCAGAACCTCGTTTTCCGCGAGACCGACGGCGCCAAACCGACGGTGAGCCTGAGCCCGAACGAGCGCGGCAAGCCGACCGGCTATTCAGCCGTCGAGACGATCCACCCCGATCCGGTGCTGCTCTTCAGGTACTCGGTCGCGACGAACAACACGCATCGCATTCATTACGATCTCGAATACGTGCGGACGGTGGAGGGTTATCCGGATCTGGTCGTCCACGGACCGCTTCAGGCGATCATGCTTGCCGATCTGGCGACGCGCTATCTGCGCCGCCCGCTCAACACGTTCGCGTTCCGGATCGTGAAGCCGGTGTTTCTCGGAAATCCGTTCTTCTGCGTCGCGCAGGACGATGCGGAAGGCGCTGCGCTCCGCACTCTCGACGCCGTGCACGACGTATGCACGTCGGCCACGGCGACGTGACCGGCCGCTAACCGCCACCTCTCATTGCGGGGTGATGCCCAGCTCCTTGATGGTGCGGCCCCACTTCTCGGCGTCCTTGCGCGTCAACTCTCCGAGTGCTTCCGGCGTCAGCTTCGCGACCTCGACGCCGATGTCCGCCATCTTCTGCTTGACGTCGGGAAGAAACAGGATGCGGCCGATCTCGGCATTGAGTTTGTCGACGATGGGCCGCGGCATGCCGGCAGGGCCGAACGCGCCGTACCACACCGACATCTCGTAGCCGGGGACGGTCTCGCCGACCGTCGGCACATCGGGAAGCAGCCCCGAGCGCTTGCCTTCGGTCACCGCAAGCAGGCGCAGCTGGCCAGACTTCACATGCGACAGACTTTGCGTGCCGGCGGTGAAGAACAACTGACATTCCCCCGCGACCGTGCCGAGCACCGCCGGCGCGCCGCCGCGATACGGCACGTGCACCATCTTCACGCCGGTCATCTTCTCGAACAGTGCGCCACACAGATGATTGGTCGAGCCGGCACCGGCCGAGGCGTAAGCGACCTTCCCCGGATTGGTCTTGGCGTAGTCGATGAACTCGCGGACCGTTTTCGCCGGCACCGACGGATGCACGACCATCGTGTTGGTCACATAAGCGAGCATGGCGATCGGCGAGAAATCTTTCACCCCGTCGAACGGCATCGACGCGAACAGAGCGTGGTTCATCGTGTGCACGCTCATCGTGTTGAACAGGAACGTGTAGCCGTCCGGCGCAGCACGCGCGACCAACGCCGTGCCGATATTGCCCGACGCACCGGTGCGATTTTCCACGACGACCGGCTTGCCGAAGGTTTGCTGCAGATAGCCGGCGACCAGGCGCGCGAGGATGTCGGTCGAACCACCGGCCGCGAACGGCACGATCAAGGTGATATTGCGCGCGGGGTAGGCGGCGTCGGCGGATTGCGCGAAGGCGCTCCGCAGCGGGGCAGCGGCGGCGAGTCCGCCAAGTCCTGTCACGACGGCTCTACGGGTGGGCATGGTCATCATCACTCTCCGGCATCAAGGGGCGCAGCTTTTGTTGCTCACTTTCACCGATCGATCAACGTGATTTGTCACCTCGGCTGTCGCGGGCTAAGGCTGGCCGGGAACCCGCACGTACGGAATGGTCCATGACTTTGGATTTTACCACACGCCCTGAAGTCCGCGGCACCTTCGGCGCCGTCGCCACGACCCACTGGATCGCCAGCGCGGTCGCGATGTCGGTGCTCGAGCGCGGCGGCAACGCCTTCGACGCCGCGGCGGCGGCTGGATTCGTGCTGCAGATCGTCGAGCCGCATCTGGTCGGACCGGGCGGCGAAGTGCCGATCATCCTCAAGCGGGCGGACGCGGCGGAGCCCATCGTCATTTGCGGACAGGGACCGTATCCGCAAGGTGCGACGCCGGAACGGTATGCACAGCTCGGACTGAAGCAGGTGCCGGGAACGGGTCTGCTGCCTGCCGTGGTGCCGGGCGCGTTCGACGCCTGGATGCTGCTGCTTCGCGATCACGGCACCTGGCGGGTTGCCGACGTTCTCGAGCCGGCGATCGGCTACGCGGAAAACGGATTTCCGGTGCTGCCGCGCGTCGCCGCCTCGATCCTGCCGGCGAAGGATTTCTTCATCGCGGAATGGCCGAGCTCGGCGGCAGTCTGGCTGCCGCATGGCGAAGTGCCACGGCCGCGGTCCTTGCATCGCACGCCCGACATCGCTGCAACTTATCGCCGCATCGTTGCGGAGGCTCAGTCGGCGGGCGCCGATCGCGACGCCCAGATCGAAAAGGCCCGCGACACCTATTATCGCGGCTTCGTCGCCGAAGCGATCGATCGCTTTTACCGCACGGCCGAACTGATGGATTCGACCGGGCGCCGCAATGGCGGGCTGCTCCGAGGCGACGATCTCGCGCGCTATCGCGCCCGCACCGAAAAGACCGTGTCGCGACGCTATCGCGACGTCACGGTGCACAAGACCGGCGCATGGGGACAAGGGCCGGTGGCGCTGGAAGTGCTCGCGCTCATCGAAGGCTTCGATCTCGATGCCATGGCGCCCGCGGGCGAACGCTTTGTCCACACGCTGGTCGAATGCCTCAAGCTTGGACTGGCGGACCGCGAGGTCTTCTACGGCGATCCTGATTTCGCCGACGTGCCGCTTTCGACCTTGTTGTCGGATGACTACGCGTCGGCGCGTCGAACGCTCGTCACCGAGAAGGCGTCGGCCGAAATGCGCCCCGGCGATCTGCCGGGCGCAGCCGAGCGCATGCAACGGGTGCTGGCCATGGCCGGTGCGGAAACGCCGGCCAATATCGGCACCGGTGAACCCACCTTCGCTCCGCTCCCGGTCGAGTGGGGCGACACCGTGCATATCGACGTGGTCGACCGCTTTGGCAACATGCTCGCGGCGACGCCGTCCGGCGGGTGGCTGCAGAGCTCACCGGTGGTGCCCGGTCTCGGCTTCTCGATCACCACGCGCGGACAGATGGGCTGGCTCGAGAAGGGCCACCCCTCGACCGTGCGCGGTGGCGCGCGGCCGCGCACGACGCTGACCCCGACACTGGTGACACGCGGCGGCGAAGGCTATCTCGCGATGGGAACGCCCGGCGGCGACCAGCAGGATCAATGGACGCTCGCGGTGCTCCTGCGCTACCTGCACTACGGCCTCGATCTACAGGCCGCGATCGACATGCCGCTGTTCACCAGCCGGCATTATCCGCAGTCGTTCTATCCGCGCACCTTCGAGCCGAACCGGCTCCTGGTCGAGGATCGCTTCGGCGAGGAGACGATTGCGGCGCTGCGGCGACGCGGACACGACGTGCTGGTGCAAGGTCCGTGGTCGCTCGGGCGCGTCTGCGCGGCCGGCCGCAAGGACGGCATGGTCTTCGCCGCGGCGACGCCGCGCCTGATGCAGGCCTATGCGATCGGCCGATAACTAGGCGCCTGCGTCGAGCAGCGGTGCGGCCAGGAACGCGGCGAGCATCACGCCGGTCTGCTCGTCCTCGGCGCGATACCAGCCCGCTTCGTGCAACAGGTTCATCGTGCCGACACAACGCCCCCCGTACACGACGGGAATGTTGAGCACCGATCCAAGGCCGAGACCGAGGATGGTCTCATGGTCGTTGAAAGCCGTTCGAATATCGTCGGGCCCGCTGCCGCGGAACACCTTCATGTCGCGCAGCACGTGATCGGCCCACGCCGTCGCTTTCTTCTGCTTGCGGCCGCCTGGAGGATAGGCCGTCGGCATGTTGCTGTAGATGCGCTGCACTTCGGCGCGCGCGCTGTCGAAGCGCATGACCGTGAACAGGCGATGCCCGATGATCTCGGCGCTGAGGGATTCCAGCGCAGCACAGACGGCGCGCGGCTGGTCCGCGTCACGCTGCGCCTGCGCAAGCGCATAGAGATCATCGGTATTGAGTGTGCGGCGTGACGACGGCATCGGGTGTTACGTGCGGATACCGCGCAAGCGGATCGCTCCAAGGAAAATGAACGCGCGCCGCCTCATCACGACCCGGACGTTCTGAACCAAGTCACAGTACAAGCGCCCGCCCCTCACTTGAAGGGCCATGCCCCAAAGCGGCTCCGCTGCGCGCCAAAAGATTGTGCGCTAGTGGTGTCCCGGCCCTGCCCACGGCATCAGAATGCGCTCGGCGAGAACGACGCCGAGGAACAGCACGATGCCGAGCACGCTCAGCCAGACCAATGCCGCCCAGGCGAGCGGGCCGTCGAGCTGTGAATTCGCCGACAGCAGCAGATTGCCGAGACCGTTGATCGAGCCGACGAACTCGCCGATGACCGCGCCGATGACGGCGAGCGTCACCGCGACCTTAGCGCCGGAGAAGATGAAGGGCAGCGCCGCCGGAAACTGCACCTTCCAGAAGGTCTGCCAGCGCGAGGCGCGCAGCGAGCGCGCCAGTTCCATCAAGCCTGCCGGCGTCGCCTGAAGTCCGGTCGCGGTGTCGACAACGATCGGGAAGAACGCGACCAGGAACGCGATCGCCAGCTTCGACTGCATGCCGAGACCGAACCAGACAAGGATGATGGGCGCGACCGCAACCTTGGGCACCGACTGCGTCGCGATCAGGATCGGATAGAGCGCCAGGTTGAGGATGCGCGAGTTCGTCACGCACACGGCGAGCGGAATGCCGATCACGATCGCCAGCGCGAAGCCGTAAAGGCTTTCGAGCGCGGTCGGCACCGTCTCGCGCAACAGCAGATCCGAGCGCTGCCACGAGGCACGCAGGATATCCATCGGGCTCGGCAGCACGATCTTGCTGACATGGGCGAGATCGACATAGCCCTGCCACACCACCACGATGACGAGGAGGCCGGCGAGCGGATAAATAAGGCGGTGCGCACGGCCGATCATCGCGTGATCCCCAGCGCGCGGCCGGCACGATGCTCGAGCTCGGTGAACTCGGCCGAGTAGCGGATTTCAGCCGTGCGCGGATACGCGAGCGGCACCTCGATGTAGTCGGCGATCACCGCCGGCCGCTTCGAGAACACGACCACCACGTCGGAGAGGTAGACCGCCTCGGCGATGCTGTGCGTCACGAACATGATCGTCGCATTCGTCTTCGCGCGGATGTCGAGCAGCAGGTCCTGCATCTCCATGCGCGTGAGTTCGTCGAGCGCGCCGAACGGCTCGTCCATCAGGAGGAGCTTCGGCTCGTGGACGAGCGCGCGGCAGAGCGCGACGCGCTGCTGCATGCCGCCCGAGAGTTGCGCGGGATAATGGTTCTCGAAGCCTTCGAGGCCGACCAGCGTGAGCAGATCCTTGGCGCGCCGCGTGACGCGCGCGCCGGTGTCGTTGCGCAGCTCCATCGGGAACAGGACGTTCTTGAGCACGGTGCGCCACGGCATCAGGTTCGGCTGCTGGAAGGCCATGCCGAAATCGGCATGCGGCTCCTCAACGTTCTCACCGTTGATCTGAATGACGCCGCTGCTGGCGCGGATCAGGCCGCCGACGATCTTGAGAAAGGTCGTCTTGCCGCAGCCGCTCGGACCGAGCAGGCTCACCAGCGAGCCCGGCTTCAGATCGAACGAGATGTTCTCGATCGCGACGAAGTCGGCCTGCGTCGGGAGCTTGAATTCCTGACGAACGTCCTTGAAGTGACCGAATGCCGGAGCGGCGCCGTCGCCCCGCCGCTCCGCCGTCTCGCTTGATCGTTGCATTACATTCGTGACTTCAAGGCTTGATCGGGGTCGCCGGCAGGAAGCCGGTGGCATAGAGGTCGGTCGCCGCCGGCGGATTGGCGCCGACGCCGACATATTTCACCATGAAGTCGAGGCTCGACTTCATTTCCGCCGGATCGAACGAGCCGAGCCCGCTCTTCTCCACCGCCGGCGTGATCGCGAGGCCCTTGACCACCTCGATCTCCGCGACGCTCTTTGCCGGATCGAGACTTTGGATGAACTTGGCCTGGTCCTCGGCCGCCTTCTGCGGGTTCTTGAGCGCGAACTGCCAGCCGCGCAGACTCGCGTGCACGAAGCGCTTCACGACGTCGGCGTTCTTGGCGAGATAATCCTCGCTGGCGACGACGCCGTTCGAATAGAGCGTCAGGCCGTGATCGGCGAGCAGGAAGGTGCGCAGCTCCGCGCCTTTAGCCTTGGCGGCCGCCTCGAGGCCCGGCTTCGACATGACGAAGAACTCGATGGCCGGCACCTGGCCCGAGATCAGCGCGGTGGCACGTGCCGGAGGCGCGACGTTGGAGATGACGAGCTTGTTCGGATCGAGCTTGTGCTGGGTCATGAAGCCGGCGATCACCTTCGGCGTGAAGCTGCCGGCGCCGCTGCCGAGCGTCAGGCCTTCGAGCTGCTTGGCGTCGGTGACGTTGGCCCCGGTGTTCAGGCTGAAGATCGCGTACGGCGCCTTTTCGTAGTTCACCGCCACCATCTTCACCTTCGCGCCGTTGGCGCGCGCGAGCACCAGGCTCGGAACGTCGGTGAAGCCGAGTTGCGCCGTGCCCGCCTCGATCGCCTGGATCGTCTGCGCCGTGCCCTGCGACGGAATGATCGAGACGTCGAGGCCGTCTTCCTTATAGAAGCCCTCGGCGATTGCCGCGTACCACGGCGCGTGGCGCCCGAGCGGAATGAAGTCGAGCGAGAAGGTGATCTTGGTCAGCGGCTTGTCCTGCGCCGCGGCGATCCCGGGCAGCGCCGGGCTCAGCGCCAGAGCGGAAAGCGCGATCAGTGCCAGTCTGTTCAAGCGTGCCATTGGTGCTCCCCTACGCAACGACGTCCCTTGGGCCCAGACCTCGGTCGGCGCCCGCAGTCGCCATCCTGCCATTCACATTCTCGACGGGTCAACAGATTTTCGAAAATCTGTTGATTGCCGTTTTCGTCTGTCGTATCCAGCAATGGAGGTGCCGCTCCGGCGGCCGCATCGGGACACGCAATGCCATCTTCGCTCGCCAATGCCAGCGCCGCGCAGACCCTGAACGCGTCGGCGCTCGTGCAACTGCGCTCCGACATCATCACCTGCCGGCTGATGCCGAACGAACGCTTGCGGGTCGAGGCGCTGCGCGAGCGCTACGGCATGGGCACAAGCCCGATCCGCGAAGCGCTGATGCGGCTCGAGGCCGAGGGCCTGGTCGAGCTCGAGCAGAACAAGGGTTTCCGGGTTTCCGAAGTGTCGCACGCCAACCTGCTCGATCTCATGCGCACGCGCATCGAGATCGAAACCATCGCGCTGCGCTGGTCGCTGGAGAAAGGCGGCGTCGAATGGGAAGCGAACCTGCTCGGCGCCTTCCACCGCCTGTCGCGCCAGAGCAAGATCGATCCGGACAATCCCGACGCGATCAGCGAGGCCTGGAGCCGGGAGCACGCGGATTTCCACGCCGCACTGGTCGCCGCCTGCGGCTCGCCGACGATGATGGCGATCCGCGCGCGGCTGTTCGAGCAAGCCGACCGCTACGTCGCGCTCTCGATCATGTCGAGTGGGCCGCTGCGCGACGATGTCACCGAGCACAAGAACCTGATGCGCGCCGCGCTCAACCGCGAGATCGAGAAGGCGATCGAACTCAACCGGCTGCACATCACGCGGACGCTGGACAAGGTCGCCGCGTCGCTGTCCACCGCCAGTTCGTCCACTGAAAGCCAGAGCCGGAAGCGGTCGCGATGAGTGCTCCGGGCCACGTCTCCGCCTCGGATCTGTCCGGCTTCATCGCGCGGCTGTTCGCGGCAGCCGGCCTACCCGATGCCGCCGCAGCAGAGGTCGCCAGCGGCCTCGTCGACGCCGATCTCGAAGGCCTGGCATCGCACGGCGTCATGCTCGTCGACATGTATATCGGCCGCATCCGCCAGGGATCGGTGTCACGCCGGCCGGAGGCCGCCGTCGTCTCCGAACGCAACGGTGCCGTCGTACTCGATGCCGGTCACGCGCTCGGTCATCTGACGGGACGCCAAGCGATGGCGATCGCCGTCGACAAGAGCCGCGAGCACGGCGCCGGCATCGTGTCGGTGCGGCACGGCTTTCATTTCGGCGCGGCAGGCCGCTACGCGCAGCAGGCGGCGCAGGCCGGATGCATCGGCATCGCCATGTGCAACACACGGCCACTGATGCCGGCGCCCGGAGGCGCCGAGCGCGTCGTCGGCAACAACCCGCTCGCCATCGCCCTACCGTCGGCAGGCGACATTCCCGTCATGCTCGACATGGCGACGAGCGAAGCGGCGATGGGCAAGATCCGCATGGCCGAGAAGGCCAAGGCTTCGATCCCGCCGACCTGGGCCGTCACCGACACCGGCGCGCCGACCACCGACCCGTCGGCGGCAATCGCCGGCATGCTGCTGCCGACGGGCGGCACCAAGGGCTTCGGCCTCTCGTTCATGATCGACATGATGTGCGGGCTCCTGTCGCAGGGCGCGTCCGGCGCGGGGGTGCGTCCGCTCTATGGCGACTTCGGCGTACCCTATGACTGTTCGCATCTCTTCATCGCAATCGACGTCGCGCATTTCTGCGAGCCCGGCCTGTTTCGCCAGCAGGTCGCGGCCGCGGCCGAGCGCATCCGCGGCGGCAAGCACGCGCCCGGCGTCGACCGGTTGTTCACCCCCGGCGAGCCGGAATGGCAGCGGCGGCAAAGCGCGGACGGGCAGATCAAGATCGACCCGGCCGTCGCAGCGATGCTCGAACGTCTCGCCGGCGAGTTCGGCGTCCCTCATCCGTTTCAGAACGCGTCAAAGGAAAAGCGTCATGCCTAAGGTGCAAATCAAGAGCCCCAAGCTGCGCCAGCCGAACGGCGTCTTCTCGCACGCCACCGCCATCGAGGCGACCGGCCGATTCGTCTTCATCTCCGGCATGACCGCGCGCCGGCCCGACGGCAGCATCGCCGGCATCGGCGACATCACCGAGCAGACGCGTCAGGTGTGCGAGAACGTGAAGGCCGCGGTCGAGGCCGCCGGCGGGACGATGGACGACATCTGCCGCGTCGATGTCTATGTGCGCAACATGGAGAACTTCGAGGCGATCCATAAAGTGCGCGCGCAGTATTTCAAGGAGCCCCTGCCCGCTTCGACCATGGTCGAGATCAACAAGATGACCTCGCCGGACTACCTGATCGAGATCAACGCCATCGCCGTCATCCCCTGATATCGGATCGCTCTCATGGACGACAAATACGGACTGAAGGCGGCGGCGGAGCGCGGCATCACGCTGCGCGAGATCGGCGACCGCATCCTTCTGGAAAACGAGCTTGTCCGGGTTTGGGAGGTCAAGCTCGAGCCGGGCGAGACGCTCGGCTTCCATATCCACTATCACC
This sequence comes from Pseudolabrys sp., assembly GCA_051959715.1. Lineage (GTDB taxonomy): Bacteria > Pseudomonadota > Alphaproteobacteria > Rhizobiales > Xanthobacteraceae > Pseudolabrys. The sequence continues at coordinate 15,904 of JBQCFB010000463.1, read as the reverse complement.
CCTATCTCGTGCTCTCGCTCAGCGGCGGCTCAAACGAGATTGAGACCATCTCGGGCAGGAAGATCGCCACCGACGAGCCGGCCGGCTCCTACGTCTTCATCAACGACATGCGCGAGGTGCACAGGCTGACCAACCGGTCGAACGTGACCTATCTCTCGCGCCTGATCGAGATGAAGTCCGTTACCTGGACCGCAGCCTGACCCGCGAACACCCGAACGATCGAGGTTTTCATGACCAAGCTTTCAGAAGGCGCGCCCAACCTCCAGGAAATCCTCATCCAGTCGGAAGGGATGCCGTGGCGCGAGAAATCTCTCAAGGGCATCTCCGAGAAGATGCTCTGGCGCAACGAGGAGACGGGCGCCTCGATCGCGCTCATCAAGTTCGACAAGGACGCCGGCATCCCGAAGCCGCACTATCACTCGTCGAACCAGTTCATGATCTGCCTGAAGGGCAAATACGAATACACCTCAACCGGGGTCGTGCTGACTCCGGGCTGCTTCTACTGCAATCCCAAGGGCAACGTGCACGGGCCGGCCATCGCGCGGGAAGAGACGGTCGTGGTCGAGATCTATGACGGACCCCACTATCCGCACAAACCGGACTGGTACACGGACGAGCGCGACGCGCATTGACCGACGGGTTCCCTGGCTGGGGCGCCTGGATTCGAACCAGGGAATGGCGGAATCAAAATCCGCTGCCTTACCACTTGGCTACGCCCCAACGCGGCACGGGAGTACGCCGCCGGCCTGAAAAGGCGCACGCGGCGGCCGGACCATAGCGGCGGGACCCTGCCCGATCAACGGCCGCAGCGGCCAGCCACTCTCTATACATAATACAAGGTGTGTCGGGGCCGGCCGGCCCTGCCCGCTTTGACCGGAACCGGCCCGCGGCTAGATTACCGGCATGACCTACCGCGCCCCCGTTTCCGACAGCGCCTTCGCCCTCAAGCACACCGCCGGCCTCAAGGAGGCCCTCGCCGACGGGCTTTACGGCGACATGGACGAGGACACGATCGACGCCGTGCTCGAGGAAGCCGGCAAGTTCGCCACCGACGTGATCGCGCCGCTCAACCGCGTCGGCGACAAATTCGGCACACCGTTCAAGGACGGCAAGGTCACCACGCCGCCCGGCTGGAAGGACGCCTACACGTCCTGGGCGGCCGCCGGCTGGAACGGGCTCGCAGCGCCGAGCGGGTTCGGCGGACAGGACCTGCCGCAATCGGTCAACGCCGCCTGCATCGAGATGTGGAACGCGGCGTCGATGGCCTTCGGCATCGGCCCTGTCCTCACCATGGCCGCGGTCGACGCGCTGCACGCCTACGGCACCGACGCGCTCAAGCAGCAATACCTGGAGAAGCTCGTCACCGGCCAGTGGATGGGCACGATGCAGCTCACCGAGCCGCAGGCCGGTTCCGACGTCGGTGCGCTGCGCACGAAAGCGACGCGCGCCGCCGACGGCAGCTATCGCCTCACCGGCTCGAAGATCTTCATCACCTATGGCGAGCACGACTTAACCGACAACATCATCCACTTCGTGCTGGCGCGGCTGCCGGATGCGCCCGAAGGCACGAAGGGCATCTCGCTCTTCCTCGTGCCCAAGATCATGCCGGATGGCACGCGCAACGACGTGCGCGCGCATTCGGTCGAGCACAAGATGGGCATCCACGCCTCGCCGACCTGCACCATGGTCTATGGCGACAGGGGCGGCGCCGTCGGCTTCCTCATCGGCGAGGAGCACAAAGGCATGGCCGCGATGTTCACGATGATGAACCGCGCCCGCCTCGCCGTCGGGCTTCAGGGCGTCGCCATTGCCGAGCGCGCGACGCAGCAGGCCATGCACTATGCGCGCGAGCGCAAGCAGGGCGGCGGCGGCACGATCGTGCACTACCCCGACGTCAAGCGCATGCTGCTGACCATGCGGTCGCTCACCGGCGCGGCGCGCGCCATCTGCTATGCCACCGGCGTCGCGCTCGACCGCTCGCTGCGCGGCAAGGACGAGACGGTCCGCAAGACCGCGCACGAGCGCTGCTCCCTGCTCACGCCGGTCGCGAAAGCCTTTTCGACCGATATCGGCGTCGAGGTCGCCTCGCTCGGCGTGCAGGTGCACGGCGGCATGGGCTTCATCGAGGAGACCGGCGCCGCGCAGCACTATCGCGACGCGCGCATCGCCGCGATCTACGAAGGCACCAACGGCATCCAGGCGCTCGACCTCGTCACGCGCAAGGTGCCGCTCGAAGGCGGCAGGACGATCGCGCTGTTCATCGACGAACTGCGCAAGACCGCGGCGAACGTGAAAGCCAGTAACGCGCCGGCCTTCGGCGACACCGCGGCGCGGCTGTCCGAGGCGATCGACGGGCTCGAGCGCGCGACGCAATGGCTGCTGGCGAAGAAAGGCGCGCAGGACGCTCTCGCCGGCGCGACGCCGTATCTGCGGCTGTTCGGAAACGCCGCCGGCGGCTGCATGCTGGCCGAGCAGGCACTGGCCGTATTGCGCGAACAGGGCGACACCGCCGGCCGCGTCGCGCTGGCGCGCTTCTTCGCCGAGAACATCGCGGTGCAGTCGACGAGCCTCGAACGCAACGTCACCGAAGGCGCTGCAAGCGTTCTCGGCGCGGAGGCGGCGCTGGCCGGCTGATCGGCCGCCCTCACCCAACGGAGACAGGCCATGGTGCGGTTTGTCGACAGCGCGACGATCCTCGAAGTCAAGGACGTCGTCGCCAGCGAGGCCTTCTACCGCGAGAAGCTCGGTTTCTCGCCCGGCCGTTTCTACGGCGAGCCGCCGACCTTCTGCCTCATGAGCCGCGACAGGGTCAGGGTCTATCTGGACAAGACGCGCACGACCCTGCGCTCATCGCCGCTCAACCAGTACTGGGCCCTCTATATCTATGTCGACGACGTCGATGCGATGGCGGCCGAGATTGCCGCGCGCGGCGTTCCGTTCGACCGCGGCATCGAGGACCAGGACTACGGCTGCCGCGATTTCGATATACGCGACCCCGACGGCCATCTCATCGGCATCGGGCAGAACCTCCCGAAAGGCTGAACGATGTCGCTCAAAGGCAAGACGCTCTTCATCACCGGCGGCTCGCGCGGCATCGGGCTCGCGATTGCGCTTCGGGCCGCTGCCGACGGCGCCAACGTCGCCATTGCGGCGAAGACGGTCGAGCCGCATCCCAAGCTCGAAGGCACGATCCATTCCGCCGCCGCCGAGATCGAGAAGGCCGGCGGCCGCGCGCTGCCGCTCCAGGTCGACGTGCGCGAGAAGGATCAGGTGAAGGCGGCGCTCGAGAAAACGGCTCAGACGTTCGGCGGCATCGATATCGTCGTCAACAATGCCAGCGCCATCCAGTTGAAGCCGGTCGCCGAGACCAACATGAACCGCTTCGATCTCATGCATGGGATCAATGCGCGCGGCACCTTCATGGTGTCGAAATACGCGCTGCCCTACCTTCTCAAATCGGAGCGGCCGCACATCCTGATGCTGTCGCCGCCACTCGACATGCAGGAAAGATGGTTCGCGCCGTCGACCGCCTATTCGATGGCGAAGTTCGGCATGAGCCTCGTCGTGTTGGGCCTGGCCGGCGAGATGCGCGGCAAGATCGCCGTCAACGCACTGTGGCCGCGCACGACGATCGCCACGGCCGCGATCAGGAACCTGCTCGGCGGCGACACGGTGATGCGCATGTCGCGCAAGCCCGACATCCTGGCCGAGTGCGCCTGGCGCATCTTCCAGAAGGACGCCGGCTTCACGGGGAATTTCCTGATCGACGACAATTTCCTCAGCCAGGAAGGCGTCACCGATTTCGACCAGTATCGCGTCGATCCGAGCCAGCCGCTCCAAATGGATTTCTTCGTCCCCGACAGTGTGCCGCCGCCAAAGGGCGTGAGCCTGGGGAAGAAGAGCTGAGATTCGGAACACACAAGTCCCGTCGTTCTGAGGAGCGAGCGCAGCGAGCCTCGAAGGACCTGCGAGTCAGAGAGCCTTCGAGGTCCGCGCATTCCGCGCGGGGTCCTCAGGATGACGGGAGAGGTCTGTACTTTTCCCGTTTGCCACATCCGGCCCCACGGCCTACATAAATCTGATGACCACCCTCCTCGTCACCCATTCCGCCTGCCTCGATCACCTGACGCCCGCCGGACATCCCGAGCGGCCCGACCGGCTGCGCGCCGTCGATCAGGCGCTCGAGGCGGAAAACTTCCAGGCGCTGGCGCGCGAGAAGGCGCCGCTCGGCGAATGGGACACGATCGCGCTCTGCCATCCGATGGACTACATCGAGGCGATCAAGGACGCCGCGCCCGACGAAGGCATGGTGCGTCTCGACGCCGACACGTCGATGTCGCCCGGCAGCTACGAAGCCGCGCTGCGCTGCGTCGGCGGCGGCGTGCTCGCGGTCGACGAGGTGATGACCGGCAAGGCGAAGAACGCCTTCGTCGCGGTGCGCCCGCCCGGCCACCACGCCGAGACGGCGAAGCCGATGGGCTTCTGCTTCTTCAACAGCGCGGCGATCGTGACGCGCTACGCGCAGCAGAAATACGGCGCCGAGCGCGCGGCGCTCATCGACTTCGACGTGCACCACGGCAACGGCTCGCAGGACATCTTCTGGTCCGACCGCAGCGTGATGTATTGCTCGACGCACGAGATGCCGCTCTATCCCGGCACTGGCGCGATCACCGAACGCGGCGCGCACAACACCATCGTCAACGCGCCCTTGCGCGCCGGCGACGGCGGCGACCAGTTCCGCGAAGCCTTCGAGACCGTCATCCTGCCGCGGCTGCGCGAATTCAAGCCGGACGTGCTGATCATCTCGGCCGGCTTCGACGCGCATACGCGCGATCCGCTGGCCAACCTCAATCTCGTCGAGGCCGATTACACCTGGGTGACGCAGAAGCTGATGCAGATCGCCGACGAGAATTGCAACGGCCGCGTCGTCTCGATGCTCGAGGGCGGCTACGACTTGCAGGGCCTGTCGCGCTCGGTCGCCGCGCACGTCACCGCGCTGATGCGGGGGTAGCTGCTCGCGCCCTGCCTTTCCGCTGTCATGCCCGGGCCTGTCCCGGGCATCCCGATCAGGAAGGCACGACCTTGCCCGCCCAAGCGGGATGGCCGGGACAAGCCCGGCCATGACGGAGAAATGCGTCGCTCCCGCCCGCCGCCCCTCCCACAAGGGGGAGGGTAAGAAATCACCGCGCCGTCAGCCCGCCATCGACCGGCACATCGGCGCCGGTGATGAACGCCGACGCATCCGACAACAGGTAAACCGCGGCCGAAGCCACCTCCTCCGGCGCGCCGAGGCGGCCGAGCGGGATATCGAGCGCGAGCTTCTGTTTCACCGCGTCGGGATTTTTGGTGCCGCCGGCAATGTCGTCGACCATCGGACCGGCGATGAAGGCTGGGCACAACGCATTGGCGCGCACCGGCGGCTTGTAGCGTGCGCCGTAGAGCGCGACCGATTTCGTCAGCAGCGACACGCCGCCCTTGGAGGCGGTATAGGCGGTCAGGTTCGGCCCGCCGATCAGGCCGAGCACCGACGACATGTTGACGATCGCGCCGCCATTCTTGCGCAGCAGCGGGAAGGCGTATTTGCAGCCGAGGAAGGTGCCGTCGAGATTGACGGAGATCACGCGCTTCCAGGTGGCGAAGTCGGTTTTCTCGATGTTGCCGACGACCGCGATGCCGGCGGCGTTGACGAGCCCGTCGAGACGTCCCTGCGCCGCGTCGACCTTCGCCACCACGTCCTGCCAGTTCGTCTCGCTGGTCACGTCAAGCGCGTGGTCGATGCCCGCCCCGGCCTTCAGGTCGGTGGCGACCACGGCGCCGCCCGCGGCGCGAATGGCCGCCGCGATCGCCGCGCCGATGGCGCCGGCGGCGCCGGTCACGAGCACGATCTTTCCTTGCAGGTCGGCCACGGCCTCTCCCCTCATTGCTCTTGCGGCGAATATCGAGCATTCATCGCGTCATGTCACCCGCCGCCCAGCCCGTCTGCCTGATCACCGGCGCCTCGTCCGGCATCGGCGCCGCGCTGGCGCGTGAATTCGCCCGGCACGGCCACACGCTGGTGCTGACGGCGCGGCGCGAGGCGGAGCTCGCCGCGCTGGCCGACTCGATCGCCGGGAGCGGACGGCCGCGGCCGCATGTCATCGCCGCCGACATCGGCACCGTCGACGGTATCGCCGGCCTCGCCGCAGCGTTGCAGGCGCGCGGGCTGGAGGTGTCTTTCCTCGTCAACAATGCCGGCTTCGGCCTGCTCGGCGAGGCGGCCGCGCTCGACCTCGCGCAGCAGCTCGCCATGATCGATCTCAACGTCCGCGCGCTCACCGACCTGACGCTGCGCTTCGTGCCCGACATCGTCCGCCACAAGGGCGGCATCCTCAATGTCGCGTCGATCGCCGGATTCCTGCCCGGACCCGGCATGGCCGTGTACCACGCGTCGAAGGCCTTCGCCGTCTCGTTCAGCGAGGCCATGCACCAAGAGCTGAAGGAGGACGGCGTGCGCGTCTGCGCGCTGTGCCCGGGCCCGGTGCCGACGCAGTTTTTCGCGCGCGCCGGCATTCCCCGCGGCTATTTCCCGTCCTTCCTTGCGCGCACCGCCGAGCGCGTCGCGCGCGAGGGCTATGAGGGATTCATGGGCGGCCACCGTGTGGTCGTGCCCGGCTTCCCCAACCGCGTCGTCACGCTTCTGCCGCGGCTGTTGCCGCGTGGCCTGATCGCGGGTTACAGCGCCTGGCGTTGGCGGCGGTCGCGGCACGGGTAACCCGCCCTATCCCGCCCGCCCGTCACGACCTACACTGCCGTCCCGTTGAATCGCCGGATGAGACCGATGCCCGAGAAGACCAATACCGACATCAAGACCATGCCCTTCGAGACGGCGATCGCGGAGCTCGAGCAGATCGTGCGCGAACTGGAGGGCGGCAAGGTGCCGCTCGAGCAGTCGGTCGCGATGTACGAGCGCGGCGAGGCCCTGAAGGCGCGCTGCGAGGAGCTTCTGAAGCAGGCCGAAGCGCGCGTGGAAAAGATCACGCTCGACGCCGGCGGCAAGCCGACCGGCAGCACGCCGCTCGACGTCGACTGACAGCCGCAACTCAGGCGTGCTTTCCGAACGGCCCCGGTTCCCGCCGGCGGGCCGTCCCGGAGACACCAAATCGTACCTTTCGGCCTCGTATCCGGCCCCGGCGGACCGCGCAAAATGCGTGACGGGCCAGCCGTTAAGCCTTAAGACCGGCCCCCGAATTGCCCGAAAGCGCCGATTTGGTGTAAGTCTTGCCCGATTGGAACCCGACCGCGCAGGGCTAAAAGACGCGGCCCGACCCCTTGTCCGGAGTGATGTTTTGTCAGACGTGTCCAAGACCCCGCTGCTCGATCGCGTCCGTTTACCCAGCGACCTGAAGAACCTGTCCGCCGAGCAGCTGCGGCAGCTCGCCGACGAGCTGCGCACCGAGATGGTCGATGCCGTCGCCGCGACCGGCGGCCATCTGGGCGCGGGCCTCGGCGTCGTGGAACTCACGGTGGCGTTGCACTACGTGTTCGACACGCCGGACGACAAGCTGGTCTGGGACGTCGGGCATCAGGCTTATCCGCACAAGATCCTCACCGGGCGGCGCGACCGCATCCGCACGCTGCGCCAGGGCGGCGGACTGTCCGGCTTCACCAAGCGCGCCGAGAGCGAATACGACCCGTTCGGCGCCGCGCATTCCTCGACCTCGATCTCCGCTGCGCTCGGCATGGCCGTGGCGCGCGACATGACGGGGAAGAAGAACAACGTCATCGCCGTGATCGGCGACGGCGCCATGTCCGCGGGCATGGCCTACGAGGCGATGAACAATGCCGGCGCGCGCAACGAGCGCCTCATCGTCATCCTCAACGACAACGAGATGTCGATCGCGCCGCCGGTCGGCGCCATGTCGGCCTATCTCGCCCGCCTCGCCTCGGGCCGCACCTATCTCAAGCTCCGCGACGTCGGAAAGCAGCTCACGCACCACCTGCCGAAGGCGCTCGACCGCGCCATCACGCGCGCAGTGGAGCATGCGCGCGGCTATGTCACCGGCGGCACATTGTTCGAGGAGCTCGGTTTCTATTACGTCGGCCCGATCGACGGCCATAACCTCGACCACCTCCTGCCGGTGCTGCGCAACGTGCGCGACGCCGACTTCGGCCCGATCCTGATCCATGTCGTGACGCAGAAGGGCAAGGGCTATGGCCCGGCCGAGAACTCCGCCGACAAGTATCACGGCGTCGTCAAGTTCGACGTCGCGACCGGTGCGCAGGCGAAATCCAAGGGTGGCGCGCCGCAGTACACCAAGGTGTTCGGCGAGGCGCTGATCAAGGAAGCCAAGAAGGACGACAAGATCGTCGCCATCACCGCGGCCATGCCGTCGGGCACCGGCGTCGACCTGTTCGAGAAGGCCTTCCCGGAGCGCACCTTCGACGTCGGCATCGCCGAGCAGCACGCCGTCACCTTCGCCGCGGGTCTCGCGACCGAAGGCATCAAGCCGTTCTGCGCCATCTACTCGACGTTCCTGCAGCGCGCCTACGACCAGGTCGTGCACGACGTCGCCATCCAGAAGCTTCCCGTGCGCTTCGCCATCGACCGCGCCGGCCTGGTCGGCGCCGACGGCCCGACGCATGCCGGCTCGTTCGACATCGCCTATCTCGGCTGCCTGCCGAACTTCGTCGTCATGGCTGCGGCGGACGAAGCCGACCTCGTGCACATGGTGGCGACGCAGGTCGCGCTCGACGACCGGCCCTCGGCGCTGCGCTATCCGCGCGGCGAAGGCCTCGGCGTGCCGATGCCGGAGGAAGGCAAGCCGCTCGAGATCGGCAAGGGCCGCGTCCTGCGCGAGGGCCACAAGGTGGCGCTGTTCTCGTTCGGCGCCCGCCTCGGCGAAGCCCTGAAGGCCGCCGACGAACTCGCCGCGCATGGGCTCTCGACCACCGTCGCCGACGCCCGTTTCGCCAAGCCGCTCGACGTCGAACTCCTGATGAAGCTCGCACGCGAGCACGAGGTGCTGATCACCATCGAGGAAGGCTCGGTCGGCGGCTTCGGCGCCTATGTGCTGCAGACTTTGGCCGATGCCGGGGCGCTGGAGAACGGCCTGCGCGTGCGCACCATGGTGCTGCCCGACACGTTCATCGACCAGGACACGCCGGCGGCGATGTACGCCAAGGCCGGCCTCGACGCCAAGGGCATCGTCACCAAGGTGTTCGAGGCGCTCGGCAAGGACATCGCCAAGGAGACGGTGAAGCTGGCGTAAGCTTCACCGTTGCGGAAGCGACATGAATGCCCGGCCTCGCGCCGGGCATTCGCGTTTCGGGAGTGTCAGGCTCTTTTCTTCCGGCCCTTCTTGCGCTTCGGCGCCTTGGCGCCCTTCTTGCGCGCTTCCGACAGGCCGATGGCGATCGCCTGCTTCTTGCTCTTCACCTTGCGGCCGGACCGGCCGCTCTTGAGCGTGCCTTTCTTGCGCTTCTTCATCGCACGCTTCACGTAACTCTGTGCCTTCTTCGAATATTTCCGGGCCATTTCCTGCCTCCGACATGGCGCACAAACATTTGATATGCGTTGAAACAACAGCGATGATGAAAACTGGTTCCGTTTTCCGATTGTAGCGCGACATGAATCCGCAATGACGACGTCCGAACGAATGCGCGCCGACCGTCTGCTGGTCGAGCGCGGGCTGTTCGACAGCCGCGCCAAGGCGCAGGCCGCGATCGAGGCAGGCTTCGTCGAGGCCAACGGCGCCACTGTGCTCAAAGCGTCGGAAGAGATCGCGCGCGACGCCGACCTCAAGGCGTCGCCGGCGCATCCATACGTGTCGCGCGGCGGCGTGAAGCTCGCGGCGGCGCTCGATCACTTCGCCATCGACCCGAACGATTACGTATGTCTCGACGTCGGCGCCTCCACCGGCGGATTCACGCAGGTCCTCATCGAACGCGGCGCGCGGCGGGTGTACGCCGTCGATGTTGGAAAGCAGCAACTGCACGCCAGCTTGCGCGGACAACCCGCGATCGTGTCGTTGGAAGAAACCGACATCCGCACGCTTGCTCCCACGGCATTTGCGGAAGCTCCGGACCTCGTCACCATCGACGTCAGCTTCATCTCGCTGAAGCAGGTACTCCCGGCGGTCACCGCACTCGCAGTGCCGTCCGCCATTCTCGTGGCGCTGGTCAAGCCTCAGTTCGAGGCAGGTCGCAACAAGGTAAAGAAAGGCGTCGTGCGCGACGCCGCGGTGCATCAAGCCGTGTGCGACGACATCGCCGCGGCAGTCGCCGCGCTCAGTTGGCGTGTCCTCGGCATCATCCCCTCGCCAATCGCCGGCGGCGACGGCAATGTCGAGTTCCTGCTCGCCGCAGCGCGTGGCTGACGCGATGCATCAGCCGTGACCATCGCGTGCATTCGCACGCCTGATGTGTGTTGCCGCGCCGCGACGCAGACGCATAAAACGGATGTGAGAGGCACCGTGCCGCCTTCCTCCCGCCACACCGCGCCTTAAGGTCCGCCGGCCATGCAAGCCCATGACGCACTCGCCGCCGGCGCGTCCCAAACGCCGGGTCTCTGGCGCGCCGAATTCGGCGCCACGGTGAAGCTCGCCTTGCCGATCGCGCTGACGCAGCTCGGCCAGGTGGCGATGATGACGAGCGACCTCATCCTCATTGGCCATCTCGGCGACGGCGCGCTCGCCGCGGCGGCGCTCGGCCAGACCGTGCTGTTCGCCGCCTTCGTGCTCGGCATGGGCCTCGTCTCGGCGGTGGCGCCGCTCGCAGCGCAGGCTTACGGCGCGCGCGAGCCGCGCATGGTGCGGCGCGCGCTGCGCGTCGGCCTGTGGGCCGCGCTGATGCTCGGCGCGCCGATGACCGTGCTCGAATATTACGGCGAGGACCTGCTGCGGCTGCTCGGCCAGGACGAGACGAACGCGCATCTTGCCGGGCTCTATCTGCTCGGGCTCGGCTGGTCGCTGGTGCCGGGCTGGTGGTTCATCGCGCTGCGTGGCTTCATGGGCGCCGTGAATAGGCCGGAGCCGGCGCTGTGGGTGACGCTGGTCGCCATTCCCGCCAATACGCTCCTGGCCTATGCGCTGATCTACGGCCGCTTCGGCCTGCCCGAGCTCGGCCTGCTCGGCGCCGGCGCCGGCACGACCATCATCAATCTGGCGATGTGCGCCGCCTGCTTCTGGATCGCCTACGCGCAGCGGCCGTTCCGAAAGTACCGCATCCTCGGCCGCTTCTGGCGTATCGACTGGCGGCTGCTCGGCGAACTCTTTGCGGTCGGCGCGCCGATCGCCGGCGCCTTCCTGCTCGAATACGGGCTGTTCGCGACCGCCGCGATCATGATGGGCTGGATCGGTACGGTCGCGCTCGCCGCGCATCAGGTGGCGCTGCAGACGGCGGCGATCCTGTTCATGGTGCCGTTCGGCATCTCGATGGCCGCGACCGTGCGCGTCGGTCACGCCGTCGGCCGTCGCGACGCGAGGGCGATGCGGCGCGCGGGTTTCGCCGCGATCGGCCTGGGTGCGGCCTTCATGGCGGCGATGGTGGTGGTGATCGTCGCCTTCCGCGACGTCATCCCGGTCCTGTTCCTGGGCGCGCCCGGCAACGACACGCAGACCGCCGCAACGATCGCGCTGGCCGCCACGCTGCTGGCTTTCGGCGCGACGTTCTTCATCGTCGACGGCGTCCAGACGATTGCCGCCGGTGCGCTGCGCGGCCTGAACGACACGCGCGTGCCGCTACTGTTCGCCGCCCTGAGCTTCTGGGCGATCGGCTTCGCCACCTCGTACACGCTGGCCTTCCCGGCCGGACTTCAGGCCATCGGCATATGGATCGGCTTCACGGTCGGCCTCGGCGTCTATGCGGTGCTGTTGGTATGGCGCTTCAATGTGCTGACCCGCCGCGGCGCCATGCCGGCGGCGCCGGGGCATTGACGCCAAGCATTGCGGGCCGCCTGCCTTCTCGGCTAAGGCGGACGCAATGACCGAGCAGCTCAAGATCACCGCCATAGGCCATCGCGGCGACGGCGTCGCCGCGACGCCCGTGGGCTCGGTCTATGTCCCCTACACGCTGCCGCGCGAGACCGTGACGGTCGAGGCCGTCGCGGGACATCCCGACCGGCGACAACTCCTGCACGTCGATCATGCCAGCCCGGAACGCGTCGCACCGGCTTGTAAACATTTCGGCACATGCGGCGGCTGCACGCTGCAGCACTGGTCGCTCGCCGAATACCGGCTGTGGAAGCGTGCCCTGGTCGTCGAGATGCTCGAGCATCACGGCCTCGTCTGCCCGGTCGCGCCGCTCGTCGACGCGCACGGCAAGGGCCGCCGCCGCGCGGTGCTGCACGCGCGCCGCGGCACGCACGATGTGCTCGAGGTCGGCTTCGCCGCGCCACGCGCGCATCACATCGTCGCCATCGACACCTGCCCGGTGCTGGCGCCGGATCTTTCCGGCGCGCTCAAGGCCGCCTGGGCGATCGCCGAAGCGCTGAAGGTCACGCAGAAGCCGCTCGATATCCATGTCACCGCCGCCGACAACGGTCTCGACGTCGACGTGCGCGGCTCTGGCGCGCTAAAGCCGGCCGAGATCACGGCTCTCGCACGCATCGCCGACGGGCAGGGCCTCGTGCGCATGACGCGGCACGGCGAACTGGTGACGCAGCGCGCGCAGCCGGTGCTCACCGTCGGTCGTGCGCAAGTACCCCTGCCGCCGGGCTCTTTCCTGCAAGCCACCGCCGAGGGTGAGGCGACACTGGCGAAGCTCGTGACTGGGCACGTCGGCAAAGCCAAGCGCGTCGCCGACCTGTTCGCCGGCATCGGCACTTTCGCGCTCAGACTGGCGGAAAAGGCGCGCGTCACCGCCGCCGACAGCGAGGCATCCGCGATCAAGGCGCCGCAAGCGGGCGCCGCAAAGGCCAGCGGCCTGAAGCAGATCGAGGCAGCGGCGCGCGACCTGTTCCGGCGGCCGCTGATGACGCAGGAATTGAAGGTGTTCGACGCCGTCGTGTTCGATCCGCCGCGCCAAGGTGCCGAGGCTCAGGCGCGTGAACTGGCGAAAAGCGGCTTGAAGACGATCGTCGCAGTGTCGTGCGATCCGGCGACCTTTGCCCGCGACGTGAAGATCCTTGTCGACGGCGGCTACAAGCTCGAAGGAGTCACGCCGGTCGACCAGTTCCGCTGGTCGCATCATGTGGAAGTGGTTGGCGTCCTCGCCCGCTGACTACTGGAAGTCGTAGCCGCGGCCACCCCAGCGCTCCTGCCACATCTTCTCGCCGATCAGGCAGTCGACGCGCGGCTCTTTCGCCGCCGCCGGCACGACGCGCGCGTCCGGCTGGCGGCCGGCGATCTCGAGGATCATCTTGGTGCGCGTCGCCTCGACGAACTGCGAACGCTCGTGGATCGGTACGACGAAGGCGCCGGGCCCACCAATGACGCAGTCCTCGTAATAGACGTCGAGATTGTCGATATCCATCATGCTGCCGCGCGACCGCCTGATCATGATCGGCAGGCCGTTGATGGTGATACCGGCTGCGACGACACCATCGCGCGTCGGCACGACCGGCACGCCGGAATTGTTGGCGCCGTCGCCGGACACATCGATGACCCGGCGGACCCCGCGATAGCCGCTGCTGTCGAACAGCGGCTTGGCGAAAACGAGCCCGCCGGAGATCGACGTGCGCGAGGCGCGCCGATATGGCGCCCGGGCGAGTTCGTCGGCGACCGCGTCGGCCGCTTCCGGCCCGTCGATCAGGCGCCAGGGCATCAGGATTTTCTGGTCGAACTGTCCCGCCCACTCAAAATAGGTCACGGCGATCTTGCCGTGTGCGCCCTCGCGCAGCGCGGTGAGAAACTCCTTCGAGCGCAGCGCCTGCACGTAACCTTCGCGCTGGAGCGCCTGCTCCTCCGGGTCCATCGAATAGGAGACATCGACGGCAAGGACCAACTCGACGTCGACTGGAATGGCTTTGGAACCGGTGTCGGCGAAACGAGGCGTCGGCGCGGCATCGGCCGCCATCGACAGAGCGATCGCGGCAAGCGCTACGGCGGCAAGACGGTGCAAACCCATTCGCCCCATGCGCGCAAGGCTGCCACAGCTCACGGGGCGAAAGAAAGGCCGCCGTCGCGCGGACGCACCGCTCGACGGCGCAAAAGCGCCGCGACGCGTCTCATTTTACGCGGCGGAAACGGGATCCCCACCAGGGGATCCCGTCCGCCAGCCCTCAGGTCTCGGCGATGTGCTTGCCGCGGATCGCCCGCAGCGCCGTGATCGCCAGCAGCGCCGTGATGATGTCGAGCGCCGCGACGATGATGAACACCGCGCTCCAACTGCCTGTCATCTGCTTGAGATAGGCCGCCGCCGGTCCGCCCAGGATCGAGCCGACGCCCTGCGCGATGTAGAGGAAGCCGTAGTTGGTGGCGGCGTATTTTGGCCCGAACGTGTCCGTCAGCGTCGACGGGAACAGCGAGAAGATCTCGCCCCAGCCGAAGAAGACGAGGCCGGTCAGCACCACGAACAGCGCCGGCTGGTCGATGAAGGCGAACAGGACGAGGATCGCCACCGCCTCGAGCGCGAAGGCGATGAACATCGTCATTTCGCGGCCGATGCGGTCGGACACCCAGCCGAAGAACGGCCGCGTCAGGCCGTTGGTCACGCGCGACAGCGTCAGCGACAGGGGCAGCGCCGCCATGCCAAGCACCATGGCCTGCGCCACGTGATACTCGTTGGCGAAGGGACCGACGTTCGACGTCACCATCAGGCCGGACGTCGACATCAGGCTCATCATGAAGAAGAGCAGCCAGAACACCGGACTCCGCAGCATCTCGGTCGGCGTGAAGCTGCGCTTGCTCTGCGCGGTCGACGCGGTCGCCGGCGTGTAGCCTTCAGGCACCCAGCCTTCCGGCGGGACGCGCAGCCACTGCGCCGCGACGATGCCGATCACACCCTGGATGATGCCCCACACGACGAGCGTGTGCGCATAGCCCGAGCTCTTGATCATGCTGTCGATCGGGAAGCTGGTGAAGAACGCACCGAAGCCGTAGCCGGTGGCGGCAAGCCCGGTCGCGAGGCCGCGGCGATCCGGGAACCAGCGCACCATCAGGCCGATGATGCCGACATAGATGATGCCTGTGCCGAAGCCGCAGATCACGCCATAGGTGAAGTAGAGCGCCCAGATATTGTCGACATAGGACGACAAGACCCAACCGCCGCCCGACATCAGCGCGCCGACCGAGATGAGCATGCGCGGGCCGAAGCGGTCGACGAGGTAGGCTTGCAGCGGCGAGCACCAGGTCTGCAGGATGATGAGCAGCGAGAACGTCCACTGCAATTCGGCGAGCGTGGTGCCGAGCTTCTGGTTGAGCGGCCCGGTGAACAGCGTCCACACGTATTGCGGGCTCGATATCGCCATCATGGCGATGAGGCCGAGCACGAGCTGCGACCATCGATTCCAGTACCAGGCGGATCGGTCCGCCATAGTCATTGTCGTCATTGCGATCTCCCCGAGTGGGACCGGGCGGTCGCGACGGTATGGCCCAAGTTTGATTATCCGCCCCGGCGGAGAGTATTTGCCCGATCGCGGTGGCGCGCAACCGCCCACAGCGGACTATCGCATTGCGATATTCGCGAATCAGCCCTCGAGCGACTCGGTGCCGGTGATCTCGATGCCGAAACCGCCCAGGCCGACATAGGTGCGGCGGGCGGAAGCGAGCAACCGGATCGAGCGGATGCCGAGATCGCGCAAAATCTGTGCGCCGAGCCCAATCTCGCGCCATTGCCGCGAGCGCGCCGCTTCCGTGCCGGTATCGCCGTGCGGGATTTCGGCGACCGGCACGCCGGCCGTGCCGTCGCGCAGATAGACGATGACGCCCCTGCCCTCAACCTTGAAGCGATTGAGCGCGGCGCGAATGGTGCGGGCGCCGCCGAACAC
>JBQCFB010000462.1:0-4693 GCA_051959715.1 Pseudolabrys sp. | reverse complement strand
ATCGTCTATCCGTTCATCGTGATCGCCACGTCAGGCTTCGGCGGCGCGCTCAAATGGGTCGACAATTTCGGCATCCAGATCCTCATCTACGTGATGCTCGGCTGGGGCCTGAACATCGTCGTCGGCCTCGCCGGCCTGCTCGACCTCGGTTACGTCGCCTTCTACGCCGTCGGCGCCTACTCCTACGCCCTGCTCGCCAAGGAGTTCGGCTTCTCGTTCTGGATCCTGCTGCCGCTCGCCGGCTGCCTCGCATCGTTCTGGGGCGTACTGCTCGGCTTCCCTGTGCTGCGCCTGCGCGGCGACTACCTCGCCATCGTCACGCTCGCCTTCGGCGAGATCATCCGGATCGTCATCGTCAATTTCGTCGCGCTGACCAACGGCTATGCCGGCATCTCGTCGATCCCGCGCCCGTCCTTCTTCGGCATTCCGTTCACGGCCGACGATGACGGTTTCGCCGCGGTGTTCCACCTGCCCTTCACGCCGGTCTACCGCACCATCTTCCTCTATTACCTGATCCTCGCGCTGGCCTTCCTCACCTGTTACGTCACCATCCGTCTGCGACGCCTTCCGGTCGGCCGCGCCTGGGAGGCCCTGCGCGAAGACGAGATCGCCTGCCGCTCGCTCGGCATCAACACCACCAACACCAAGCTCACCGCCTTCGCCATGGGCGCGATGTTCGCCGGCTTCGCCGGTTCGTTCTTCGCCGCGCGGCAGGGTTTCATCTCGCCTGAGTCCTTCACCTTCCTGGAGTCGGCGACGATCCTCGCCATCGTCGTTCTCGGCGGCATGGGCAGCCAGATCGGCGTCGCCATCGCGGCCATCGCGATGATCGGCGGCACCGAGATCATGCGCGACATGGATTTCCTCAAGCAGATCTTCGGCTCGACCTTCGATCCGACCCAGTACCGCATGCTCATCTTCGGCTTCGGCATGGTGCTGATCATGATCTGGCGGCCGCGCGGTTTGATCTCGACGCGCACGCCGTCCGTGTTCCTGAAGGAACGCAAGACCATCAGCGCCGATCTCGTCGGTGAGGGCCACGGCTGATGCGCGACCCGGCCGACATCCTCCTGCGCGTCGAACAACTGACCATGCGCTTCGGCGGTCTGGTCGCGATCGATCATCTCTCCTTCGAGGCGCGCAAGGGCGACATCACCGCGCTGATCGGCCCGAACGGCGCCGGCAAGACCACGGTCTTCAACTGCATCACCGGCTTCTACAAGCCGAGCGAGGGACGCATCGGCCTGCGCCACGGCGGCATGGGCGCCTGGGAGGCGCTCGAACCGCTCACCGAAAGCGGCAAGCGCCACACGACGCACGGCGACGGCGCGCTGTTCCTGCTCGAGCGCATGCCCGACTTCCTGGTGTCGCAGCAGGCGCGCGTCGCCCGCACCTTCCAGAACATCCGCCTGTTCCCCGGCATGACGGCGCTGGAGAACCTGATGGTGGCGCAGCACAATCGGCTGATGCTCGCCTCCGGCTACACGCTGCTCGGCGTGCTCGGCTTCCCCTCCTACGCCGCGGCCGAGCGCGACGCGATCGAGAAGGCGCGGTCCTGGCTCGAGCGCGTCGGCCTCATCGACCGCGCCGACGATCCGGCCGGCGACCTGCCCTACGGCGCGCAGCGGCGCCTCGAGATCGCGCGCGCCATGTGCACGGACCCGGTGCTGCTTTGCCTCGACGAGCCCGCCGCCGGCCTCAATCCGCGCGAAAGCGCCGAGCTCAACGAGCTCCTGCTGTCGGTCCGCAACGACGACAACATGTCCATCCTGCTCATCGAGCACGACATGTCGGTGGTGATGGAGATTTCCGACCACATCGTCGTGCTCGACTACGGCGTCAAGATCGCCGACGGCGATCCGCAAGCCGTGCGCAACGACGAGAAGGTGATCGCGGCCTATCTCGGCGTGCCCGACAAGGACGTCGAGAAGGTCGAAGCGGAGGTCGGACTGTGACCTCAGCCCTGCTCAGCGTGCGCGGCGTCAAGACCTTCTACGGGCGCGTGATGGCGCTCAAGGGCGTCGACATGGAGGTCAAGCCCGGCGAGATCGTGACGCTGATCGGCGCCAACGGCGCGGGCAAGTCGACGCTGATGATGACGATCTGCGGCAATCCGCGCGCGCGCGAGGGTGTCATCGAGTTCGACGGCCGCGACATCACGCGCATGCCGACGCACGAGATCGCACGGCTCAAGCTCGCGCAATCTCCCGAGGGCCGCCGCATCTTCTCGCGCATGACCGTGCTCGAGAACCTGCAAATGGGTGCGACGGTCGACGACGCGGACCAGTACGAGGCGAACCTCGATCGCGTTCTCACCCTCTTCCCCCGCCTGAAGCAGCGGATCGGCCAGCGCGGCGGCACGCTGTCCGGCGGCGAGCAGCAGATGCTGGCGATCGCCCGCGCGCTGATGGCGCGGCCGCGCCTCTTGCTGCTCGACGAGCCCTCGCTCGGCCTTGCGCCCCTGATCGTGCGGCAGATCTTCGACGCCATCCGGGCGCTCAATGCCGAGACCGGACTGACCGTCTTCCTGGTCGAGCAGAACGCCTATCACGCGCTCAAGCTCGCCCATCGCGGCTACGTCATGGTCAATGGCCTGATAACCCTGTCCGGCAGCGGCCAGGAATTGCTGGAGCGGCCCGAAATCCGCCAGGCCTATCTCGAGGGAGGCCGGCACTGATGGAGGCGCTGACCCACGCATTCTCTATTCCGCACATGCTGGCCGAGGAGGACAATTTCGGCGTCTTCTTCCTGGTCACCGTCTTCCTGGGCGGGGGTGCGGCCTGGCTCACCGGCCGGGCGGCCGCCCAGACCTGGCGGCCGATCTGGCAGGTCGTGGTCTACAGCCTGATTTTGGGCCTCGCGGTCCGGTTCATTCATTTCCGCCTGTTCGACGGCACGCTCCTGTCCTTACATTTTTATGTCGTGGATGCGGTCGTCTGCCTGGTCATCGGCCTCCTCGGATTCCGCGCTGCACGCGCCGGCCAGATGGTCCGCCAGTATCGCTGGATCAACGAAGCCGACGGCGCAATGCGCTGGCGTCGCAAAGCGACCTGAGCTAGCCTTGGCTTTCCTGTCTTCGTTGCCATCGCTGTACTCGTTGTCATCGCCGGCACCACAGTTGGAGGGGTAGATAGATGATGAAAACTACGACGCTCGGCCTCGCGCTGGGCTTTGCCATTGCCGCGGCAGGCGCGGCCAATGCGCAAGTTAAATTCGGCGTTCAGGGCCCGATCACCGGACCGAACGCAGCCTTCGGCGCGCAGCTCAAGAACGGCGCGCAGCAGGCCGTCGACGACATCAATGCCGCCGGCGGCATCAACGGCCAGAAGCTCAGCGTTCAGTTCGGCGACGACGTCTCCGACCCGAAGCAGGGCGTCTCGGTCGCCAACAAGTTCGCCGCTGACGGCGTGAAGTTCGTGGTCGGCGCCTTCAACTCCGGCGTCACCATGCCCTCCTCCGAGGTCTATCAGGAGAACGGCATCGTTCAGGTCACCCCGGCCTCGACCAATCCGCAGATCACGGAACGCAAGATGTGGAACATCTTCCGCACCTGCGGCCGCGACGACCAGCAGGGTGCGGTGGCCGGCGCCTATATCCTGAAGCAGTTCAAGGGCAAGAAGATCGCCGTCGTCCACGACAAGACGACCTACGGCAAGGGCCTGGCCGACGAGACCATCAAGGCGATGGCCAAGGGCGGCATGAAGCCCGTGCTGTATGAAGGCATCAACGTCGGCGAGAAGGACTTCTCGGCGCTGGTGTCCAAGATCAAGCAGTCGGGCGCGGACCTCGTCTACTGGGGCGGCCTGCACACCGAAGGCGGCCTGATCGTGCGCCAGATGCGCGACCAGGGCGTCAAGTCGCCGCTGATGGGCGCCGACGGCATCACCACGGACGAGTTCGCCCAGGTCGGCGGCCCCGGCGTCGAAGGCACGCTGATGACCTTCCCGCCGGATCCGCGCAACAACCCGAACGCCAAGGCGGCCGTCGCCAAGTTCCGCGCCAACAAGTTCGAGCCGGAAGCCTACACGCTGTACAGCTACGCGGCGGTGCAGGTCATGGCGGAAGCGGCCAAGGCCGCGAAGACGAACGATCCCAAGAAGGTCGCCGAGAAGATGCACTCGGGCACGCCCTTCAAGACCGTCATCGGCGACCTCGCCTATGACAAGAAGGGCGACATCACCCGCCTCGACTACGTGATGTACATCTGGAAGAAGAACGCCGAGGGCAAGATCACCTACGTGGAATGCCCCGGCGGCGACTGCAGCAAGGCCAAGTAAGCCGCGCGCCAGTCCAGACAATGCGAAAAGCCCGCCGTCACCGGCGGGCTTTTTGTTTTCGCGCCGGCCAAGGCGGGCTAGCCGATCTTGCCGAGCGCCGGGAACGCCTCGAGCAGCCAGATGCTGAGCTGGCTGATGCTCCCGGTCAGGAAGGCGATGCCGGTCAGCACCAGGAGCGCGCCCATCGCCTGCTCGACGCGCCGCAGATATTTCTTGAAGCGCGCAAGGAAGGCGGCGAAAGGCTCGATGGCGAAGGCCGCGATGATGAAGGGAATGCCGAGGCCCAGCGAATAGACCGCGAGCAGAGCCGCGCCGCGCGCGACCGTCTGCTCCGACGCCGCCACCGCCAGGATCGCCGCGAGGATCGGCCCAATGCACGGCGTCCAGCCGAAGGCGAAGGCGAGCCCGATCACATA
>JBQCFB010000461.1:0-2112 GCA_051959715.1 Pseudolabrys sp. | reverse complement strand
ATGTGAGCGGCCGGCGCGTGCTTGCGCGCCGAGGCGACGTTGCGGTCGTGCGCGGCGCGCACTTAGGCGCCTGCGACACTGATCGCGTCGACTCCGGCTTCGGTCTTGTGCGTGATATCGGCCGACTGGATCTTGAGCGCGACCGGCCGGCCGAGCGCGCGGGCGGCGGCTTCCGCTTCGGCGGCCGACTGCGCCAGCACCGCGCCGTCGTCCGTACCGATGCCGTAGGCCGCAAGCAATGGCCGCGCCTGCCACTCGCCGATCACCGGACCAGACGCGGCGAGCACGGCGCGCGCGCTCTCGCGCGTCTTGGGCGAAGAGGCGGCGATCGCCGGCGTCGCGGTCAGCCGCTCGCGCCGCTCCTTGTAGGCGAGCAAAGCGCGCATCGCCCGCGCCGCGCCGATGGGGCTGGTGAACAGCGCGTAGCCGGCCTCGTTGAGGATCTCGACGCTGCGCTCCGAGGGCAGCGTGTAGGTCCACATGAACACCGGCTTGCGGCTCGCGCTTTTCAGGTCCTTGAGCTTCTGAAGATCGCCCTCGAGGAAGGCGGAGCGGCGCGCGGTGACGACGACGATGACGCCGTCGATCAGCGGCGATTCCGCGGTGATGCGGGCAAACGCCGCATAACCCATCTTGTGCACGCCCTGCGCCGTCGAATCGACCGGGTTCTCCGACGTGCCATAGGGCGGGATGTGCTCTTCAAGCGCGCGCCGCGTCGCATCGTCGAGCACCGGCACGTCGAGACCCGCGCCGGCGCAGGCGTCCGCGGTCCAGATGCCGCCGCCGCCCGAGGCCGTGACGATGCCCATGCGGTTGCCCGCGGGCAGGCGGTCCTTGCCGCAGGCGAGGAAGCCGACTGCGAAGTCGAGCATTTCATCAAAGTCGCGGCCCTCGATCAGGCCGTAATGATCGAAGATGGCGCGGTACGCCGCCTGCGAGCCCGCCAGCGAGGCAGTGTGCGAGGCGACCGCGCGCACGCCGGCCTCCGACTGGCCGATCTTGCCGACGATCAGCGGCTTGCCGGCCTTGAGCGCCTTCTCGGCTGCGCGCTTGAACTTGTCGGGCGACTTCACGTCCTCGATCAGCAGCAGGAAGACGTCGGTGCCGCCCTCGTCGATGAGATAGTCGAGCACGTCGGCGACATCGAGCGCACATTCATTGCCAGTGGTGACGACGTGGCGGAACAGGATGTTGCGCGGACGCGCGCGGTCGAAGAACGCGAAGCCCAGGCCGCCGCTCTGCGAGATGACCGAGACCTGTCCGCCGCCGATCGGCTGTTTCGGCCTGATCGCGCCGGCATTCTTGTCGAGCGCCGGCGAGAAGGTCGGGCACAGCGACGCGTCGACATTGGCGTAGCCCTCCGAGTTCGGGCCGGTCACCGCCATGTCGTAGTGTCGCGCGATCGCCGCAATCTTCGCCTGCATGCGCGCGCCTTCGCCGCCCGGCTCCTCGGCGAAGCCGGACGACATGATCACCGCCGCCTTGATGCCGGCCTTGCCGCAGCGCTCGAGCTCGGCCGCGACATGCACGGCGGGAATAATGAGCACGGCCATGTCGACCGTCTCCGGCAGGTCGTCGACCGAAGGATAGGCCTTGTGGCCCTGCACCTCGGCGGCGCTGCGGCTGATCGGATAGACACGGCCTTCGTAGGGATGGCTCAGGATCGTCTCGAAGATGCGCCCGCGCAGGCCGTGCAGGTCGGACGACGCGCTGACGACGGCGACCGATTTCGGCCACAAGAGCTTCTGCAAATCGGGCAAGGCGATCTCCCCGTTATCGCAGGCCGAGCCCGCGCGCGATGATGCCGCGCAGGATCTCTGTCGTGCCGCCCTGGATCGTGAGCTTCGGCGCGATCATGGTGGCGAAGGCGATCTGCTGCTCCAGCGTGTCGCGGTTGCCGATCTCGGGATCGAGGAAGGCGGTGAGTTCGCGCACGCGGTTGGGCAAAGCCTGTTCCCAGAGCGTGCCGAGGTCCTTGACCAGCGAGCCTTCGACCACCGGCTCCTTGCCGGCATGCAGCATGCCGGCGACCGACACCGACATTCTCCTCAAGGTGTGCAGTTGCGCGGCGAGGCGGCCGAGGCCTTCGGCGCCGCGCAGGTCGGGTTCGGG